>JAOPXF010000182.1 GCA_025965295.1 Nocardioides sp. | reverse complement strand
CGTCGATGGCGCCGCCGATGCCGTCCGACATGTCCAGCGACCCTAGTCCGCGGCCCGCCCGGGAGCGGGTCCGCGCGACTCGCCGGGAGCGAATGACATCGGTGTGGTTCGTCGCCTACAGTGGTGTCGACCGCACACCACCACCCGGGGAGACAGCGCATGGACGCCGCGAACGCCCTCCACGGCCATGAGGCCGAGGCCGCACCGAGCCTCAGCGACCGTGATCGCGAGATCCTCGAGTTCGAGCGCCAGGGGTGGAAGTACGCCGGCGCGAAGGAGACCGCGGTCCGCGAGAAGTTCGACATGTCCTCGACCCGTTACTACCAGGTCCTCAACGCGCTCATCGACCGTCCCGAGGCGCTCGAGTCCGACCCGCTCCTCGTCCGCCGCCTGCGTCGCCTCCGGGCCGCCCGCCAGCGTCAGCGGTCCGCCCGTCGCCTCGGCTTCGAGGTCTGAGCGAGCCATGTCGAGCCGTCTTCCCCGGCGCAACCAGCGTGGCGTGATCTTCCCGTCCCCGGTCGTGATGCTGAGCATCATCGCCGTGGCGATGGCCGGCATCGCCTTCGTCGCGACCCGCAGCCCGGCCCCCACCGAGCGCGAGGTCACGACGGTCTCCGACAAGCCCGCCCCGTCCATGGCCCCCAGCCAGCCGACGAAGCCGGTCAAGCACAAGCCGATCAAGCCCGCCGTCCAGCGCGGCAAGGTCTACGTCGAGGTCTACAACAACTCCGGCATCACCGGCCTCGCCGGCCGGGTCGCCACCCGCGCCACCGACGCCGGCTGGCAGGTCGTGGGCTCCGACAACTGGTACGGCTCGATCCCGACCTCGACCGTCTACTACCCGCAGCGGCTCAAGGCCGCCGCCAAGGTGCTGGCGCTCGACCTCGGCATCCGCCGGGTGATGCCGGCCGTCGAGGGCCCGATGCGCCTCGACCGGCTGACGGTCGTGCTCACCGCCGACGCCGCGTAACCGCCGCCACTCCCGGCCGCGGCGCTGGGTGACCCGCGGCCCGTCGTACGTCGCGATCTGGTTGGGTGGACTCATGGAGTTCACCTCGGCCGAGGGCGAGCAGCGCTACGCCGCGCTGGTGCGCGCGGCGGCCGACATCGTCGTCGGTCTCGACTTCGACGGGGTCCTCTCGCCGATCGTCGACGACCCCGCGGCCGCCCACATCCACCCGGACGCCCGCGAGGTGCTGGTCGCGCTCGCGGAGCAGGTCAACGCGATCGCCGTCATCACCGGCCGCCCGGCGCGCCAGGCGCTCGCCCTGGGCGGGCTGGAGGAGGTCGGCCAGGCCATCGGCGAGGCCGGCAAGGAGCTCTACCTCTTCGGCCAGTACGGCAACGAGCGCTGGAGCTCGACCAACCGTCGGGTGATCTCGCCGCGGCCCCCGCACGGGCTCGCGACCTTCCTGCGCGACGTGCCCCGGGCGCTCCGCGAGGCCGGCGCCGCGGACGCCTACGTGGAGGAGAAGGGGCTCGCCGTCGCCGTGCACACCCGTCGGCTCCCCGACCCCGACGCGGCGTTCCGGCGGCTGCTGCCGGTCTTCCGCGAGCTCGCCGCCCAGCACGAGCTGGTGGTCGAGCCGGGCCGCAACGTGATCGAGGTGCGCTCGCCGGGCATGCACAAGGGGCTGGCGGTGGAGACCCTGGTGCGCGAGCTCGACGCCGGGGGCTTCCTCTTCGCGGGCGACGACCTCGGCGACATCGAGGCCTTCGACGCCGTCGCCGCGCTGGCCAAGGACGGCCTGCCGACGCTCCTGGTCTGCTCCGCCTCCGCGGAGCAGAACGCCCTCGTCGAGCTCTCCGACGTCGTCGTCGACGGCCCGGCCGGGGTGCTCGACCTGCTCCGCCAGCTCACCGCCGACGCCCGGGAGCTGCGCGCCTGAGGCGATAGTCCGTGACGAAATCGGCCTCGAGCGCGGGTCTGGAGGCCGATTCGTCACGGACTACCCCCCCGCGGCGTTCGCCCACGACGAACACCGGAACAGCGGCCCGCCGCCGAGAGTTGAGTCGACAACGCTCAATTTTCCGGAAGGTAGGGCCATGTCCTCCACTCGTCTGCCCGTCCTGTTCGTCGCCGACCTCGTGGTGCTGCCCGGCATGGTCGTGCCTCTCGAGCTCGACGAGTCCTCCCAGGCCGCCATCGACGCGGCCCGCTCCAGCAGCGACGGCCGGCTGCTGGTCGCTCCCCGGCTCGAGGACCGCTACGCGTCGTACGGCGTGATCGCGTCCGTCGAGCGCGTGGGCAAGTTCAGCGGTGGCGCCGCCGCGGCCGTGCTGAAGGCCGAGGGCCGCGCCCGCATCGGCAGCGGGGTCACCGGCCCCGGCGCGGCACTGTGGGTCGAGGTCGAGCCGGTCGAGGAGACCGTCTCCGACCGGGCCCGCGAGCTGGCCGAGGAGTACAAGCGGCTCGTCGTCGCCGTGCTCCAGCGCCGCGACGCCTGGCAGATCATCGACCAGGTCCACCAGATGACCGACCCCAGCGCGATCGCCGACGCCGCCGGCTACGCGCCGTACCTCTCCATCGAGCGCAAGCGCGAGCTCCTCGAGACCCCGGACGTCGAGCAGCGGCTCGAGACCGTCATCTCGTGGACCCGTGAGCACCTCGCCGAGGCCGAGCTCACCGACAAGATCGGCGAGGACGTCCGCGAGGGGATGGAGAAGACCCAGCGCGAGTACCTGCTGCGCCAGCAGCTCGCCGCGATCCGCAAGGAGCTGGGCGAGGGCGAGCCCGAGGGGGCCGACGACTACCGCGGCCGCGTCGAGGCGGCCGACCTCCCCGAGCACGTGCGTGCCGCGGCTCTCAAGGAGGTCGACAAGCTCGAGCGCTCCAGCGACCAGAGCCCGGAGACCGGGTGGATCCGGACCTGGCTGGACACCGTGCTCGAGCTGCCGTGGAGCGTCACGACCGAGGACGACGACGACATCGTGGCCGCCCGCGCCGTGCTGGACGCCGACCACCACGGCCTCGACGAGGTCAAGGAGCGGATCGTCGAGTACCTCGCCGTCCGCGCCCGGCGCGCCTCGCGCGGCCTGCAGGTCGTCGGCGGCCGCGGCTCGGGTGCCGTCATCCTGCTCGCCGGACCGCCCGGAGTGGGGAAGACCTCGCTCGGCGAGTCCGTCGCCCGGTCGCTCGGCCGGAAGTTCGTCCGGGTCGCCCTCGGCGGCGTGCGCGACGAGGCGGAGATCCGCGGGCACCGGCGCACGTACGTCGGTGCGCTGCCGGGCCGCATCGTCCGCGCCGTCAAGGAGGCCGGCTCGATGAACCCGGTCGTGCTGCTCGACGAGGTCGACAAGGTCGGCTCCGACTACCGCGGCGACCCGGCCGCGGCGCTGCTCGAGGTGCTGGACCCGGCGCAGAACCACACGTTCCGCGACCACTACCTCGAGCTCGACCTGGACCTCTCCGACGTGCTCTTCATCGCGACCGCCAACGTGGTGGAGCAGATCCCGTCCGCCCTGCTGGACCGGATGGAGCTGGTGACCCTCGACGGCTACACCGCCGACGACAAGGTCGCCATCGCCCGCGACTTCCTGCTGCCGCGGCAGCTGGAGCGCGCCGCGCTCACCGAGGACGAGGTCACGCTGACCGACGACGCCCTGCGCGAGCTCGCCGCCGACTACACCCGCGAGGCGGGCGTCCGGCAGATGGAGCGGCTGATCGCGAAGGCGCTGCGCAAGGCCGCGACCCGGATCGCCACGGGCGAGGTGGCGTCGATGACGATCGATCAGCCCGACCTCAAGGAGCTGATCGGCCGGCCGCGGTTCACCCCCGACGCGCACGAGCGGACCTCGGTCCCCGGTGTCGCGACCGGGCTGGCCGTCACCGGCCTGGGTGGCGACGTGCTCTTCATCGAGGCGTCCGCGAGCGACGGCGAGCCGGGGCTGACCCTGACCGGCCAGCTCGGCGACGTGATGAAGGAGTCGGCGCAGATCGCGCTCTCGTTCGTGCGCTCGCACGCGGCCGAGCTGGGGGTCGACCCGGCGGTGCTGGACCGGAAGATCCACGTGCACGTCCCGGCCGGCGCCGTACCCAAGGACGGGCCGTCGGCGGGAGTCACGATGGTCACCGCGCTGGTCTCGCTGGCGACCGGCCGCCCGGTGCGCTCGGAGGTCGGCATGACCGGCGAGGTCACGCTGAACGGCCGGGTGCTGCCGATCGGCGGGGCGAAGCAGAAGCTGCTCGCCGCCCAGCGGGCCGGCCTGACCGAGGTCTTCCTGCCCCAGCGCAACGAGCCCGACCTGGACGACGTGCCGGCCGAGGTCCTCGAGGCCGTCACCGTGCACCTGGTCGGCGACGTGCTCGACGTCGTACGCGGTGCGCTCGGCGAGGCCCCAGCCCGGGGGGCGGCGACCGCCGCCTGACCGGTCTGCGACACCGGAGGAGGCGCCCAGCATGCGGACGCGATGTGCACATGCTGAGACGCCTCCTCTAGTGTTGTCCCTGCTCATCGAGAGGGACTGAGGGAACGGCCCAGTGAAGTCCCGGCAACCGCCGCGTGCCCCCTGCGCAAGCAGTCGCGGAAACGGTGCTAATTCCGGCCCGGTGCGAGGTACGCCCGGGGAAGATGAGAAGGAGGACGCATGAGCACCGTCGTTGCCGAACAAGCCACCCCCACCCCGACGAACCCGCCCGCACTGCGCGAGGGCGCCTTCGGGAACGCGACCGGCCTGGCCTGCCGCGAGTGCGGCCACCAGATCGCCCTCGGCCCGCACTACGCGTGTCCGGAGTGCTTCGGTCCGCTCGAGATCGCCTACGACTTCCCGGCGATCACCCGCGAGCAGATCGAGGCCGGCCCGGCGAACATCTGGCGCTACAAGGCGCTGCTGCCGGTCCCGGACGACATCGAGCAGAGCCCGAACATGGAGCCCGGCTACACCCGCCTGCTCCGCGCGAACAATCTCGGCCGCGAGCTCGGCATCGACAACCTCTGGGTCAAGGACGACAGCACCAACCCCACCAACTCCTTCAAGGACCGGGTCGTGGCCTGTGCGCTGAGCGCCGCGACCGAGTTCCACTCCAAGGTCTTCGCCTGCCCCTCCACCGGCAACCTCGCGAACGCCGTCGCCGCCGCGGGCGCCCGGGCCGGGATCAAGACCGTGGTCTTCATCCCGAGCAACCTCGAGCAGGCCAAGCAGGTCAACTCGGCCGTCTACACCGACTCACTGGTCGCGGTGAACGGCAACTACGACGACGTCAACCGGCTCGCCTCCGAGATCGCCGGCGAGGAGGACGGGTGGGCGTTCGTGAACGTCAACGTCCGGCCTTACTACGCCGAGGGCTCCAAGACGCTCGGCTACGAGATCGCCGAGCAGCTCGGCTGGCGGCTGCCCGACCAGATCGTCATCCCCGTCGCCTCCGGCTCCCAGCTCACCAAGGTGCACAAGGCCTTCCAGGAGCTGATCAAGCTCGGACTCGTCGAGGACAAGCCGTACAAGGTGTACGGCGCCCAGGCCACCGGCTGCTCGCCGGTCTCCGCGGCATTCCGCGACGGCCACGACGTCATCCGTCCGGTGAAGCCCGACACGATCGCCAAGTCCCTCGCGATCGGCAATCCGGCCGACGGCATCTACGTGCTCGACATCTGCCGCGAGACCGGCGGCGCGGTCGCTGACATCTCCGACGACGAGGTCCGCGACGCGATCGTCCTGCTGGCCCGCACCGAGGGGATCTTCACCGAGACCGCCGGCGGCACCACGGTGGGCGTCCTCAAGAAGCTGGTCGAGACCGGCCAGCTCGACACCTCGCTCGAGACCGTCGTGATCAACACCGGCCACGGGCTCAAGACGCTGGACGCCATCTCCGACCGGGTCGGCGCCGTCGCCACCATCTCTCCTTCCTATGACGCCTTCGTGGCTGCCAACATCGTCTGAGGGTCTCGAGGCTCGCAAGCTCGCACCTCAACCACCGAAAGTGAGTCACTGAATGAGCGTCTCCGTCCGGATCCCGACCATCCTGCGCACCTACACGCAGGACCAGTCACAGGTTACCGCCGAGGGGGCGACCCTGACCGGCGTCCTGGACTCGCTCGAGGCGACCTATCCGGGCATCAAGGCCCGGGTCGTCGACGACGAGGGCAAGCTGCGCC
>JAOPXF010000162.1 GCA_025965295.1 Nocardioides sp. | reverse complement strand
GCGTTCACGACGTACGCCTTCGCCCTGCAGCACATGTCCGCGAGCAGCCTGGGCGTCACCACCTATCTCGTGCCGCCGCTGACGATCGTGATGGGCCTGGTCTTCCTCGGCGAGGTGCCGCCCACGGTGGCGTACGCCGGCGGTGTGCTCGCCCTGGTCGGTGTCGCGGTCGCCCGACGCAAGCCCCGGTCCAGGACGCTCCCCGAAGTCGCTCCGGTGCACGGCTGAGGCTGCCATGCTGCGAGCGTGACGATCCTCGCGAATGTCCTGGTCGGCCTGGTGGCCGCGCTGCACCTGTACTTCCTGGTCCTCGAGATGTTCCTGTGGACCACGCCGACCGGCCGGGGCGTGTTCGGCACCGACGCCGCGTTCGCCGAGCAGAGCAAGGCGCTCGCCGCCAACCAGGGGCTCTACAACGGGTTCCTGGTCGCCGGCCTGGTCTGGGGGCTGGTCAGCGAGCGGACCGACGTGAAGGTCTTCTTCCTGGCCTGCGTGGTGGTGGCGGGCGCCTACGGCGCGGCCACGGTCAACAGGCGGATCCTGTTCGTGCAGGCGGTGCCGGCGCTTGTCGCGCTCGCCGCCGTCCTCGTCGCCGATTGAGGCGGTGGCGCGCGCGATCGTTCAATTGCTGGGAAAGACACCTCCCACGACCCGGTTCAGGTGCCATTCCCAACAATTGAACGGGAATGAAACCCCTCAGACCGAGCCCGGGTCCGCCACGTCGGGCTCGTCACCGGCCTCCAGCCAGCCGCGGAACGCCTCGAGGTTGCGGGTCGACTCGCCCCGCAGCTTGCGCCACTCCCACTCCTTGCGGATCGACGACGCGAAGCCCAGCTCGAGGATCGCGTTGAACGACTCGTCGGCCGCCGACAGCACCGAGCCGAGCAGCCGGTCCAGCTCCTCGGGACTCACCGCCGCGAGCGGCAGCCGGCTGTCGAGGTAGATGTCTCCGAGGCGGTCGACCGCGAAGGCCACGCCGTACAGCTTGAGGTTGCGCTCCAGCAGCCAGCGGTAGACCCGCTCATGGTTCTCGTCGGGCTTGCGGCACACGAACGCGTGCATGCCGAGCGCGTGCGGGCCGACGTCGAGACGGACGGCGGTCTGGAGCTTCTTGTCGCCCGGGAGCGCGAACGAGAAGACGCCGTCGGAGACCTCGTCGTACTCGATGTCGTTGTCACCCAGGTAGTCGCGCACCACCTGAGCCGTCATGAAACCGACTCTCTCATGGACGCACGGGCGCGCTCGTACACGTCGAGCGTGCGGGCCGCGGTGTGCTCCCACGCGAACAGCCGGGCCTGCTCGAGGGCGCCGGCCCCGAGGCGGGCCCGCAGCTCGTCGTCCGCGATCACCCGGCGCAGCGCGTCGGCCCAGTCTCGGGCGTCGTGACCCTCGACCAGCAGGCCGCTGCGCTCGTGGCGGACGACGGTGGTGAGACCGCCCACGGCGGCGGCGACGACGGGCGTCCCGGTCGCCTGCGCCTCGGCGGCGACCAGCCCGAAGGACTCGTTGTACGACGGCACCGCGACCAGCGTCGCGGCCGCGCACCAGCGGGCGAGGTCGGCCTGGGCCACGGGCGGGACGAAGCGAACGACGTCGTCGAGGCCGAGCTCGGAGGAGAGCTGCGCCAACGACTCGGGGTGGTCGAGCCCGGACCCGGACGGCCCACCGACGATCGGCACCACCAGGCGGGAGCGCAGCGCCGGGTCGCGCTCGAGCAGGACGGCGACGGCGCGCAGGAGCACGTCGGGCGCCTTGAGCGGCTGGATGCGGCCGGCGAAGAGCAGGACATAGGCGTCGAGCGGCAGGCCGAGGGCCGCGCGCGCGGTGGCCTGGTCGAGCGGCCGGAAGACGGAGAGGTCGACACCCGGGTGCACCACCTCGACGCGGCCCGGGTCGGCGTCGTACAGGTTGATCAGCTGCTTGGCCTCGATGTCGGTGTTCGCGATCAGCATGTCCGCCGCCTCGACCACCTGCTCCTCGCCGATGATCCGAGCACCGGGCTCGGGGGTGTCCCCCGTGGCGAGCGCGTCGTTCTTGACCTTGGCCATGGTGTGCATCGTGTGCACGAGCGGCACCCCCCAGCGGTCGCGGGCCAGGGCCCCGACCTGGCCGGAGAGCCAGTAGTGCGAGTGCACGGCGTCGTAGTGGCCCACCGGCTGGAGCGCCTCGGCACGAAGCACCTCGCGGGCGAAGACGCACAGCTGGCCGGGCAGCTCACCCTTGGTGAGGCCCTCGAACGGGCCGGCGTGGATGTGCCGCACCAGCACGCCGTCGCACGCCTCGACGACCGGCGGCAGGGCCGAGCTGGTGGCGCGGGTGAAGATGTCGACCTCGATGCCTCGCTGCGCGAGACGGCGGGACAGCTCGATGACGTAGACGTTCATGCCGCCCGCATCCCCGATCCCCGGCTGGTCCAGCGGAGAGGTGTGCAGGCTGATCATCGCCAGCCGCTTGATGCCGTCCACGTGGTCCCTTCCGTCGGCTCCAACCAAGAAGAACCCCGCGACAGTCTCAACGATTCCCGGTCCGCGTCGACGGTTTTCGGGGGACTCACCCCAGGGGGTGGGTCAGCGGGCGTGCGCGCCGGCGGAGCGGCTGCGCTGCTCGCTGCGCGACCGACCCCGCATGAGTCCCGCGACCGAGAGGAGCGCCATCACCAGGCCGAAGACACCGTCGATGGTCTCCGGGTCGCCGGCAGGGTGGATGACCTCCAGCACCGACCACACCAGCAGTGGGAACGCGACGCCGACGATGGCGCGCAGCCAGGTCGCGCTGCTGCTCACCAGGCCCGCACCGCTGGCGACGAGCGCCAGGGCGAGCAGCGCCAGACCCGCCCAGTGCAGGGCGTCGAGGGCGCCAGGGGTGCCGGAACCGTTCAGGTCGAGGACGAGGCGGGCGAGCCAGCAGAGGCCCCCCACGAGGCCCGAACCGCGTGCGAGGGTGTGTAGATCCATGGTGCTCCAACGTTGGTGACGCAGGGCCGAACGCAGGCCCCGGACGAGGGGCAGTCTGCCACCGGCTCCCGTCCGGCCACCACGGCCCTGCAGAATCGGGGCATGAGCACCCCACGCACCGCCGTCGTCACCGGAGCAAGCAGCGGGATCGGGGCGGCCACCGCCCGCGCCCTCGCCGCCGAGGGCCTCCGCGTGGTCTGCGCCGCCCGTCGGCGGGACCGGATCGAGGCCCTGGCCGCGGAGATCGGGGGCGTCGCGGTCGCCTGCGACGTGACGTCACTGGACTCGGTGCGCGAGCTCGCCGAGGCGGTCGGCGACGTGGTGCACGTGCTCGTCAACAACGCCGGCGGCGCCTTCGGGTCGGACCTGGTCGAGACGGCCGACCCCGCCGACTGGCGGGCGATGTACGAGGTCAACGTGATCGGCCTCCTCCAGGTCACCCAGGCCCTGCTGCCCGCGCTGCGGGCGAGCGGCGACGCGCTGATCGTCAACATGGGCTCGACCGCGGGCCGGATCGCCTACGAGACCGGCGGCGGCTACACCGCCGCCAAGCACGGCACCCAGGTGGTCACCGAGACGCTGCGCCTCGAGCTCTGGGACC
>JAOPXF010000140.1 GCA_025965295.1 Nocardioides sp. | reverse complement strand
GGAACATCGCCGCGACACCGGAGTACGGCGTGTCCCGGGGCATGCCGGGGCCGTAGACGTTGTGGTACCTGAGCGCGATCGCGGCGGCGTCGGCCTGCCGGACCCACGCGTAGGCGTAGTGCTCCTGGGCGACCTTGCTGGCGGCGTAGGTGCTGCGCGGGTCGAGCCGGGCGGTCTCGTCGACGAGCTCCCACGCGAGGGCGACGCCGCAGATCGGGCAGTGGTTCTCGAAGTCGCCCTCATCGAGGGCGGCCCGGTCGCGCGGCGGTGGGGTCTGCGCGCCGTGCTCGGGGCAGGCGTAGCGGCCCTCGCCGTAGACGACCATCGAGGAAGCGAGCACCAGGCGCGAGACCCCGGCCTCGTGCATGGTCGCGAGCAGGGCGGCGGTGCCGTAGTCGTTGTGGCCGGCGTAGTCGGGCAGGTCGGAGACCCGCACCCCCGCGCCGACGAGCGCGGCCTGGTGGCACACCACGTCGACGCCGTCGAGGAGGTCGACCCACTCGGCGGCGCGGCGGACGTCGAGCCGCTGCGTGCCGGGCGGCGGGCTGCTCTCGCCGTGCGCCATCTCGAGCATCAGGTCGACCGGCACGACCTCGTCGCCGGCCTCCGCGAGCTGGGCGGCGATGGCCGAGCCGATGAAGCCGGCCGAGCCGGTGAGCAGGACCTTCATGGGCCGGGGATCTCGTAGGTGAGCTCGAGGCCGTCGGCCCAGGTGGAGCAGGGGCAGCCCTCGGGGTCGGGCAGGGTGGCGACGGTGTCGGTGAGCAGCCCCTTGAGGCGCTCGAGATTCTGCTTGAACATCGCGAACACCTCCTCCTGCCCGACACCGGAGCCGGCCTCGACGCCGGCGTCCATGTCGGTGACGAGCGCGATCGCGGTGTAGCACTGGCGCAGCTCGCGGGCCAGTGCCGCCTCGGGGGCGCCGGTCATGTTGATCAGGTCCCAGCCCTGGGCGGCGTAGTGCTGCGACTCGGCGCGGGTCGAGAAGCGCGGGCCCTCGATGACCACCATCGCTCCCCCGGTCCTGACGCCCGGGTCGGCGGCGGCGACGGTCGCGGACAGCCGCGCGCAGTAGGGATCGGCGAAGGGCAGGTGCACGGCCCCGGTCTCGACGTACGACGAGGTGCGGCCGTGGGTGCGGTCGACGAGCTGGTCGGGGACCACGACGTCACCCGGAGCGACCGCGTCCCGCAGCCCGCCGACAGCGCAGGGGGCGAGCACCTGGCGCACGCCGAGCGACCGCAGCGCCCAGAGGTTGGCGCGGTAGTTGATCCGGTGCGGCGGGAACTCGTGGCCGGTGCCGTGCCGGGGCAGGAACGCCACCCGGCGCCCGGCCACGGTTCCGACCGAGACCGCGGCGGAGGGGGCGCCGTACGGCGTCTCGACGGTGTGCTGCTCGGGGTCGTCGAGGAAGGCGTAGAAGCCGGTGCCGCCGATGACCGCGACGTCGGCGACCTGATCGCTGCTCATGGCGTCACTCTGCCAGCCGCCCCCTGAGCCGCGGTGCCCCAGGCGGCCAGCAGCACGACCGCCACGAGCCCGAGCGAGACCACGTCGGGCCCGGTCGTGACGGGGGCGCTCACGCGCATCAGCGCTCGGAGGCCGGCAGGTCGAGGGCCTGCCAGACGGCCGCCCACACCTGCTTGGGCGGGATGCCGGCCTCGAGCGCCTCCTCGGCGGTGCGGCCGCCGAGGTCGGCCATCACGAACTGGCTCGCCCAGGGGCGCGCGTAGGCCTTCCCGAGGGCGTGCTCGAGCCGGGCCCAGAACTCCGTGTGCCTCATCCGGCGACCCTCGTGGGCCCGGCGACGTCGTGGAGGTGGTGGACCACGTCGTGGAGGTGGTAGCGGCCCAGGCTCTCGACGGTGAACTCGCTTCCGTTGCTGCGCACGCCCGGGCGGTCCCAGGCATCGGCGGGCACGGCGGCGTAGCGGTCGGCGACGGCCGCCGCAGCGGAGACGAGCTCGGGCGCGACGACGGCCGGGTCCTGCCGGTCGTAGCGCTCGGCCAGCGCGGTCTCGTCCTGGTCCCAGTTGGCGAAGCGCGGGGCGTCCTCGGTGAGCATCATCTCCACGCGCTCGGCGAAGACGCGGTGCACGTCGCGGACGTGGCAGGCGTACTCGAGGACCGACCAGACGCCCGGCTCCGGGCGCACGGTCACGTCGGGCCCGGCCAGGGCGGTCGCCCAGGCGGCGGCGTTGGCGTGGAACGCGTCGGCGAGCTCGCCGACCGCGACGTCAGCGGCCACGAACCCGCACTCGGGGCAGGGGCGCTCCAGCACCCAGGTCCAGTCCTTGGTGTCGGGCTCGATCGTCATGACGCCATCCTCTCAGCGGCCTCCGACGACCGACGCGGGGCGTTCCTGCCAACGTCGGGGAAGATGACGCCATGCTGATCCGCCCCGCCGCCGAACAGGACCTGCCCGCGATCAAGGCGATCTACGACGCGGAGGTGCTCGGCGGGATCTCGACGTTCACGACCACGCCGCCGGAGCTGGACTACTGGGAGACCCGCCTCTCCAGCAGCGCGCCGGGCTACCACGTCCTGGTCGCCGAGGGCGACGGCGAGGTGCTCGGCTACGCCTACTCGACGTCGTACCGGCCGCGCGAGGCTTATGCCCGCACCCGCGAGACGTCGGTCTACCTCGCTCCCGGGGCGCGCGGCCGCGGCGTCGGGCGCGCGTTGTACGACGCACTGCTGGCCGCGATGAGGCAGGACGGCGTGCACCTGGTCGTGGCCGTGATCGCGCTGCCCAACGACGCGAGCGTGGCGCTGCACCGGGCGTCCGGCTTCGAGTCGGTCGGCGTGCTGCACGAGGTGGGCCACAAGTTCGGCCGCTGGATCGACACCGAGCTCGTGGAGCTGCGGCTCTAGTCCGTGCAGACGATCGCGCGGTCGTCCTCGCCGTTGTTCGCGAGACTGGGGTCGTTCCACCGGCCGAAGACCCGGTAGCTGTAGGGGATCCGGTAGGGACAGGCGCCGGTGTACTCGATGTGGACGTGCACGGTGACCTCGTCCTTCGCGGCCATGGCCGGGAGGGGGCAGATCGCGACGTACCCCTCTCCCGTGCTGCTGGTGTGGCAGGTGACGCCGGGGATCGAGAGCGTCAGGACGGTGGTGTCGGCACCGGTCTCGGCGTAGGTCGTCAGGCTGAACTGCGCACCAAGAGCGCCGACGACGCTGCTGGGCCCGCTGTTCGTGATCGTGCCGTCCACGTCCATCACGTTGCCGGTGAAGGTGACGTGCGGGAGCGAGGACCGGACGTCGGAGCTCGGCAGGCCGTAGACCTCCGCAGCGACTCCGAACCCGGGGTCGGTGGTCGAGGAGCAGAACCTCCAGGCCTTCTTGGTCCTGGTCTTCTGCGCGACGACGGTGATCGTGTTGGCACCGGTCTTCACGGCGTTCGCGTGGTCGGAGGCGTCCACGCGCAGCCAGGAGTTGACGGGGACGTCCCCGCGCCTCACCCGGGCGACGCGGGTGTTGTTGATCCGCACCTCGGCCCAGGCGATGGGGTTCCGAGACTTGTGGGACGCGGGGTCGGAGACCGCCACCTGCAGGTTCACCAGCAGCGTGCCGGGGGCGCCCGGCAGGTAGACCGTGCGGCTCTGGGTCATCTTCTGGGCGGCGTTCGAGCAGGACTTGTTCCAGATCCCCTGCAGCACCTTGCCGTCGTACTGCTCGGGCGTCCTCGGGTCGAAGTCGAACCCGGTCGAGCCCGAGACGTAGGCGGGGCGCGCCGTGAAGGTGGTGGCGTTGGTGGGGACGTAGAAGAACTGCCCCCTGTCGCTGGAGTAGAAGTACGGGAGATTGTCCCAGTCGACCTGCTCGGCGGCCGGCGCCGCGATCGCGGGCGCGGTCGTCAGCCACAGGCCGAGCGCGCACAAGGCGCCCAGCACCCACTGCACCGTGCGAGCCATGGTCAGCCCCCTCGCTCAGGCCCCCGCCGCTCTCAGGCAACCACCGGGGCGCGAGGCGTGTCCGGGAATCGCCCAAGATTTTGCGTCAGGTGAGCAGCAGCTTGTCGAGCCGGCGCCGCACCACCATCAGCCCGATCAGCCCCATCGCGAGGAGGTAGACGACGCTCGCGAGCGACCCCCACGACAGCGCGCCGGTGGTGAGCTCGCGGCAGAGCACGACCCCGCGGTAGAGCGGGGTGAGCTCGACGACCCACCGCACGGCGCTCGGGAACGCGGTCACCGGGAAGAACGTGGCGGAGAAGAGGAACATCGGCAGCGTCGCCAGCGTGACGAACTCGAAGTCCTGCCAGCTGCGCATGTACGTCGTCAGCGCCATGCACACGCCGCCGAACGCGAGGCCGATCAGCAGCGTGGCCGGCACCACCAGCAGCGCCCACCACGAGGACACGAGGTCCATGGCGACCATCACCAGCAGGAAGGCCGCGGAGTAGACCCCGCCGCGCAGCAGCGACCAGCTGAGCTCACCGCGCGCGATGTCCATCGTGGTCAGCGGCGTCGCGAGCATCTGGTCGAAGAGCTTGTTGTACTTGAGCTTGAAGAAGAAGTTGAACGTCGCGTCGAGCAGCGAGCCGTTCATCGCCGAGGCCGCGAGCATGCCGGGCGCGACGAACTCGGCGTACGGGATCGTCTCGCCGTTGAACTCGAAGCCCGAGATCAGCTGCCCGACTCCGACCCCGATCGAGAAGAGGTAGAAGACCGGCTCGAGGAAGCCGCTGACGAAGATGTACCAGGCGCGACGGTAGGCGAGGTAGTTGCGGTAGAGCAGCAGGCCGGTGGCCTCGCCGGCGGAGACGGGAGAGGCGGCGGCGCGGCCGACCGAGGTCGTGAGCATCGCCATCAGCTGATCATCCTCCGGCTCAGGCGGCGGACCGCCCAGAACCACCCGGCCAGCGCCAGCACCGCGAGGTAGGCGACGTGCACGGCGACCATCGACCAGTCGAGCCGGTCGAGGGTGAGCATCCGGGTGAGGTCGACGCCGTGCCACAGCGGGGTGGCCCGGGCCAGCGCCGCCATCCAGGGGTCGAGGTTGGTGATCGGGAAGAACGCCCCGGAGAAGAGGAAGAGCGGCATCATCCCGAGCCGGAAGACCAGCGAGAATGCGCTCTCGTCCTTGAGGCCGGCCGAGAAGGCGTAGATCGGCGTCGCGAAGGCGAGCCCGATCAGCAGCTGCACGA
The DNA here is from genome assembly GCA_025965295.1 of Nocardioides sp. GTDB lineage: Bacteria > Actinomycetota > Actinomycetes > Propionibacteriales > Nocardioidaceae > Nocardioides. The sequence goes on along the minus strand of JAOPXF010000140.1, from coordinate 10,740 downwards.
AGAACGCCGCGACCACGCCGGTGACGGACGCGAAGACGCCGAACGGCGCCATCACGAGCAGGAACACCGCGCAGGTCGTCCCGACCCGGAAGAGCACGAAGCCGAGATGGGCCAGGACCACCGCGGGGACGCTGAGCGGGGTGGCGGTCATCCCGAAGTAGGCCTTGTGCCACTTGATCATGCCCATCACCGGATAGGTGACCTCGCCGAAGACCGTGGTCATCGCCTGCGCCGCGACCATGCCGGGCGCGACGAACGCGAGGTACGACGTGGCGCCCTCGAGCCTGGTCGGGTCGCCCTTGATGAAGCCACCGAGCAGCACCCCCATCGCGAGGACGTAGAGCAGCGGCGTCACGAAGGACGAGATCGCGCTGCCCTTCCAGGTGCGCCGGTAGGCGATCGCCCAGTAGTCGAAGAGCCGGGCCGCCCCGGCGATGGTGCTGGTCGGCGCGGTGGAGCCCGCTCGCTGGTCGTCCGCGCGCTGGTCGAGAGCCATCAGTCGACCAGCGTCCGGCCGGTGAGCCGCAGGAAGACGTCCTCGAGCGTGGAACGACGGACGAGCACCGCGACCGGCTCGAGGCCGCGCTCGTGGACCCTGGCGATGACCTCCTCGCCGTCGTCGCTGTAGACGAGCAGGCGGTCGGGCAGCACCTCGACGCGGTGGCCGAGGTCGGCGATCTTCTCGGCCAGGGCCTCGTGGCTGTCGCCGTCGGGGGCGACCCCGAAGCGCAGCTCGGCGACCTCGCGGGTGGAGTGCTCGCGGATCAGGGTCAGCGGCGAGCCCTCGGCCACGATCAGGCCCTTGTCCATGACGACCAGGCGGTCGCAGAGCTGCTCGGCCTCGTCCATGTAGTGGGTCGTGAGCACGATCGTGACGCCCTGCTGCTTGAGCCGGAAGAGGCGGTCCCACACGACGTGGCGGGCCTGCGGGTCGAGGCCCGTGGTGGGCTCGTCGAGGAGCAGCACGTCGGGGCGGTTGATCAGCGAGCGCGCGATCGTCAGCCGCCGCTTCATGCCGCCGGAGAGGTCCTCGACCATCGCGTCGGCCTTCTCGGTCAGCTGGACGAACTCGAGGAGCTCGTCGACGCGGGCCCGGACCTCCTTGCGCGGCAGCCCGAAGTAGCGGCCGTAGACGTAGAGGTTGTCGCGCACGGTCAGCTCGGTGTCGAGGGTGTCCTCCTGGGGGCACACCCCGATCCGCGCCCGGATCGACGGGCCGTCGTCGGCGGGGTCCATGCCGAGGATGTGCAGCTCGCCGCCGCTGATCGGCGAGACCGCCGCGACCATCCGCATCGTCGAGGACTTGCCGGCCCCGTTGGGGCCCAGGAAGCCGAACGACTCCCCGCGGCGTACGTCGACGTCGATCCCCTTGACCGCCTCGAAGTCGCCGAAGGACTTGCGGAGCCCGCGGGCCAGGATCATCGAGTCTGTGTCAGGCACGTCCGAGACCTTAACGAGGTTCGGGGACAGTTCTCACGCGACTTACCGGGCCGCCCCCGACGGGCGGCTCACCGCTCGTCGTCGTCCCAGTCGGGCAGCTCGCTGCGCTGCTCGGCGACGTCGGCCTCGTCGGCCTCCAGCGGCAGGTCGGCTGGCTCGCGCACCGGCACCTCGTCGTCGACGACGGGAGGGGTGAGGTCCTGCTGCTGCTCGGCGAGGTCGGCCGGGTCGACGTCGGGTGACTGGGGGTCGATGGTCATGGTCCCTGTCTACCCCACGAGCCGACCCGACGGGACCTCCTGGAGAAAGTCCGGGTGGCAGGCAACCTTCTGCCGCCCCGCCGCGTCTCTCCTGGTGATGGAGTCTGAGGCCCGGCAACTCGGAGCAGGACATTTCGGAAGTCGTCGACGGGGGGCTGCCGCGCTGTCGCGCGCCCTCCTGGTCCTCGGGGCCCTGATCGTCGTGCTCGCGGTGGGTCAGGCGTCGGGCCGGGCGGCGCCGACCGGCAACTACCGCCCGGACCTGGTCGCCGACACCCTCCGGCTCGGGTGCTACCCGTTGCCGGGCGGGGTCCGCCTCGACTTCCCGTACGTCGTCCGCAGCGACGGCGACCACCCCACCGCCTCCGGCGAACGCCGTTCGCTGGTGCTGCACTGGTCGCTCCTCGACCGCGAAGGGGTTCGCGACCGCCTGCGCGACGCCTTCGTCCGGGCCGGCTTCGAGGAGGTCGGCCGGGGCACGCCGTCCGAGCTGTCCCTGGCCCGGGCCGAGCCCGGTGGTCGGGTCACCCGCGTCGACGCCCGGCTCACGGAGCTGGACAACCTCTCACCCGATCCCATCGTGCGCGGCGTCCTCGAGCTCGACCTGCCCGTGGTCGGGCTCTCGTCGCGGAGCCCCGACTGCGAGAACCCCTTCGTGACCAAGCGTTTCGACGTGCCCCGGTGACGGCCCTCACCGTGAGCGCCCTCGGCACCCGGGTGCGCGAGTGGTCACGGGCCGACCGGGTCCTCCTGGTGCTGGTCGGCGCCCACGTGGTGGTCAAGCTCGTCGTGTTCGCCCAGATCGCGCACGGCCCCCCGATGGGCGACGAGACGGCCTACGTCAACGGGGGCATGGCCCTGTCGAATCTCGTGCGCGACTGGACCGCGCTCAATGCTCCCGACTGGGCGGAGGTCCAGCACAACGTCGTGGGGAGCGGGTGGTTCATGCCCGGCATGTCCGTGCTCCTGGCCCCGCTGTACCTCGTCGCGCCGCACGCGGACGTCGCGGTCCTGCGTGGCTACCTCGGGGTCGTGACCAGCCTGGTGTTCCTGGGGACCGTGCTGCGGGTGCGGCGGAGCCTGGGTGCGACGTACGCCGGCGGTCTGCTGGTCATGCCCGGGCTGGTCCCGGTCTGGGCGGTCTTCTCCATGGCGGCGTGGGGAGATCTCCTCGCCGGCATCCTGATCGTGCTGCTGCTCGTCGAGCTCGTCGAGCTCAGCCGGCACCTGCGCAGCGGGCGGGCACCTTCTCCGGGCGAGGGTCTGCGGCTCGGCCTGCTGGCCGTCGCCGTCGTCTACTTCCGGTCGAGTGCCACGCTGCTGGTCGCGGGACTGGCCCTGGTGATCCTGCTCGCGGCGCTCACGCTGCTCCGTGGCGCCGACCGGCGGCGGGCGGTGCTGTCCGCGCTGGTCGCCGCGGTCGCGTTCCTGGCCGTGCTGCTGCCGTGGTCCGTCGCCGCCTCGAAGACGCTGAACGGCCGGGTGCTGACCACCACGTCGGTGCCGACGGTGCTCGCCAACACCTTCGGCGACCGGGACCTGGTCTGCTTCGGGCCGTGCGACCCCGGCTCCACCATCTGGTTCAGCCCGCTGCGCTACTCGCGCGAGACGGCCCGGGCGACCGGCCACTCCGAGATGGACGTGGCCGAGCAGATGTCGGCGTACGCCCGGCAGGACGTGACGCCGGGCAGCTACACGCACGACGTGCTGGACGACTTCCGGGCCTACACGAACGACCCCGACCGCTTCTACGGCTACCTGCGTGCCTCCCCGGACGGGGACCGGCCGCAGGACGTCGTGGTCGAGCAGGCCACCCGGTGGTCGGTCTGGGCGGCCTTCGGCGTCGGTGCCGCCCTGCTCCTGTGGGTCGTGCGGCGGCCTCGCGAGGACCAGGTGATGAGCGTGCTGCTCAAGCTGTCCCTCGGGGCGCTGCTCACCCAGCCGTTCGTGCACGTCGCCGGCCCGCGCTACTGGCCGACGGCCGCGCCGCTGCTGGGCCTGGCGGCGGCCCTGCTGATCCGCCAGCTGCGCTCCCGCTCCCCCGGAGACACCGATGACACCGATGACACCGGCTCCGAGGCCACCCTGGGGCGCTGGCTCACGGCCGTGCAGGTCCTGCTCAGCGCCGGTGTCGTCGCCGTCGTCGTCGCCGTCCTCGCGCTCGGGACGACCGGATGAGCGCCCGCCCCCACGCGGGAGGCGACGCCCTGGTCCCGGGGCCGCGGCGGCACGTCGCCTACGTCCTGCCGGTGTTCAACGAGGAGGCGAACATCGACTTCTTCCACGCGACGCTGGTCGAGGCGACCCAGGCCCGGCCCGACCTGGACTTCGAGTTCGTCTACGTCGACGACGGCAGCCGGGACGTCTCCCTGGAGCGGCTGCTCGCCCTGCGTGAGCGTGACGCCCGGGTGACGGTGGTCGGCCTGTCGCGCAACTTCGGTCACCAGATCGCGGTGACCGCGGGGCTCGACCTGGTCGAGGACGCCGACGCCGTCATCATCATGGACACCGACCTCCAGGACCCGCCCCGCGTCAGCGTGGAGATGCTCTCGATGTGGGAGGGCGGCGTGGACGTGGTCTACGCCCAACGCCGGACCCGCAAAGACACCGCCCTCAAGCGGCTGACGGCGTACCTCTTCTACTGGCTGCTCGGCCGGATGGCGTCGATCGAGATCCCCCGCAACACCGGGGACTTCCGGCTGATGGACCGGCGCGTGGTCACCGAGGTCAACCGGTACCGCGAGACCGACCGCTTCCTGCGCGGCATCGTGGCCCACGTCGGCTTCCGTCAGGAGGCGCTGCTCTTCGACCGCGACCCGCGCCACGCCGGGAAGTCCGGCTACCCGTGGAAGAAGATGGTGCAGTTCGCGGCGAGCGGGATCCTCGGGTTCTCGACGTTCCCGCTGCGGTTGATCTCGCGGCTGGGTGTCCTGATCTCCGTCATCAGCGTGCTGCTGGCCGGCTACGTCTTCGCGGTGCGCATCTTCACCCCGGACAAGGCCGTGCCGGGCTGGGCGTTCCTGGGGGTGGGCATGTTCCTGCTCAGCGGGCTGCAGCTGATCATGATGGGCGTGATCGGCTCGTACCTCGGCCGGGTCTACGTCGAGATCCAGGACCGGCCGCTCTACTCGGTGGCCCTGCAGGCGCGTGGACCACGCGGTACGGCGGCCGCCGCGTCGACGGTGTCCCGGACCGGCCGGGGCCTCCGCTGAGACAGCGACTGCGCGCGGCGCTGGACGTGCCGGCGTACCGGTTCGCCGCGGTGGGCGTGCTCAACACCGCCATCGACGTGGCCGTGTTCACGGTGCTGCACGGACAGCTCGGGATCACGCTCGCCAACCTGGTCTCGACCAGCACCGGCATGGCCTTCAGCTTCACCGTCAACGGGATCTTCGTCTTCGACGGCGCCCGGCTGGGGTGGCGGCAGGCCGTGCGGTTCGTGGCGACGACCGGCACCACCATGTGGCTCCTGCAGCCCGTGCTGATCCACCTGCTGCTGTTCGCCGGGCCGGCGCCGGTGGCGAAGCTCCTGGCCACCGGGCTCACGGTCGTCGTGAACTTCTTCGCCTACCGCCTGCTGGTGTGGCCGCGGGCCCACGTCGAGTCGCCGTCGTGAGCGGCGGGTTCGCGCCGCCGCGTCGAGGGCGTCAGCCGATCCGCTCGGCCAGCGCGACGACGATCCCCTCGGGCCCGCGGACGTAGGCCATCAGCCAGCTGTTCTCGTGCTGGCCGACGCCACCGACCAGTCCGTACCCGTCGGCGGCCAGGCCGTCGACGATCGTCCGCAGGTCGTCGACCTCGAAGCAGATGTTGCGCAGTCCCAGCTCGTTCGCCATCGCGGCCGGCGACCCGGGCAGGTGGTCGGGCCTGATGAAGCGCCCGAGCTCGACCCCGGTCCCCCCGCCGGGCGGACGCAGGAAGACGACCTCGGTCCGCGAGTCCGGGATGCCGCAGACCGTGTCCAGGAACTCGCCCTCCATGGACATCCGGCCCTCGACCTCGAGACCCAGGCCGACGAAGAACGCCTCCGCAGCGTCGAGGTCGTCGACCGTGATCCCGACGTGGTCGAAGCTCTTGATGTGTGACATGGCTGCCATCCTCCGATGCTCACCCGGTGGTGTCGAGGAATCGCGCAGCGGCACGGATGACTGTGCCCCGTTCAGGGGCGGGGAGGCGCGTCTGCGTCGCGATGGCGTGCGGCGATCGTGTACTGGTCCTGGCTGCCAGTTCCGGGCGTGGAGACATCAAGAACGAGAGGTAGGTCGCGCGAGCTCGACTCGCGGGAGCCCGCCTCGACCTCACTCAGCAGCGCAGCCGGCACGAGTGCGACAAGGGGCTTGCCGTGCCGCGTGAGGACAACCGGCTCACCCCCGAAGGCCACTTGGCTGACGAGGTCGGACAACTGCGCCCGTGCTTCGGTCACCGGAATCTCCCGCATGCCCAATATGATACAACTGTACAAAACGTACAGATCATCAGAAGGCGCAGTGATGAGACCTGAGTTCCGCTGGTTCGTCGGCTCGAACACCTCCGGCTCCCTCGCCGACGGCATCGCCACCACGGCCATGCCGTTGTTTGTTCTGGGCCTGACCACCGACCCGGTCCTGGTCGCGCTCGTCCCGGCAGCGCTCGGACTCCCATGGCTGCTGTTCAGCCTCCACGCGGGCGCGCTCGTCGATCGCATGGATCGCCGTACCGTCTTGTGGGTCGCCGACGCGTCCCGGGCCGCACTTGCGGCCACGCTGATGGCGCTTGTCTTGTTCCACGCGCAGAGCGTCCCCGCCTTGCTCGCGGTCGCGTTCCTCGAGGGCACGGCGATCGTGGCGTTCCGCGCCGCGTCGCCCGCGATGCTCCCGTCCCTCGTGGAACGCGAGGACCTCGGGCGGGCAAACGGCCACATCCAGACCATGTCCGTCGTCGCGGGCGGCTTCGTCGGGCCGGCACTCGGCGGCCTCCTGTTCCCGCTTACCGCCCTTGCGCCGTTCGCCGTCCAGTCGGTATCCATGCTGGTCTCCGTGCTCTGCCTGCGAAGGCTCCCCGAGCGCCCGCCCTGCCGCGACGAAGCGCGACCGACCACCGTCGGCTCCGACATCCGCGAAGGACTCCGGGCGGTCTTCACCGACAGGGTCCTGCGTTCGCTCGCCGTCACCACGTTGCTGTTGGCCTCCTCCACCGGCATGCTCCAGGCGGTACTGGTGCTGCACGTCGTCAACGCACTGGGCGCTCCCATCAGCGCCTACGGCGTGCTCTTCACCGTCTACGCGGCCGGGTGCCTGGTCGGCACACGGCTGATGCCCAGGGTTCACGGCCGCTTCGGGGCACGGGCCTGCCTGCTGCTGGCCGCCTCCATCGGTACAGCGAGCCTGCTCACTGTCGCGATCGCCGCCAACGTCTACTTCGTGGGCGTTGGGATGGCGCTCCTCGGCATCGGGTCCATGCTCTTCAACATCACCGCTGTCACCGTCCGACAAGAACGCACCCCCGACGCCCTGCTCGGACGCGTCTCGAGCGTCACCAACCTCGTCGGTATCGGAGGCATCCCCCTCGCAGCGGTACTCGCAGGCTCCATCGCTGCGGCGACCAGCACCACGTGGGCACTCGTCGCAGCCGCGGGCGCCTGCGCGACTGGCCTGCTCTGGCTGATCATCGACATGGGATCCCTCGAGACGAACGACAAGACACAGGAACAAGTCCCTCGCCATACGGCTTGACGCGGCCGCCGCCCCCGGGCGGGGATACTGGGCGCGTGCCCCACACCCGCTGCTACCGCGACGGAGTCCTGACCGACGAGGACTTCCCGATCGCCGACGTGTCCGAGCACCTCGCGGACACCTCCGCCGTCGTGTGGGTGGACCTCTCCGCGGAGGACCTCGACGACCTGCAGCTGGTGGGAGACGAGCTGGGCCTGCACCGGCTGGCCGTGGAGGACGCCGCGCAGGGCCGGCAGCGACCCAAGGTCGACCGCTACGAGGGACACGACTTCCTCAACGCCTACTCGGTCCGGCTCGACGTGGAGAGTGGCCGGCTCGTCACGGGTGAGATCTCCGCGTTCATCACGCCGACCGCGCTCGTCACGGTACGCCGGGACGACGCGTTCCCGATCGACGCGCTGCTGACCCGGTGGGACGACGAGGCCGACCTCACGAAGTTCGGGGTCGGCGCCCTCGTGCACGGCCTGCTGGACTTCGTCGTCGACGGACACTTCGAGGCGGTGGAGTCCCTCGACGACCAGATCGAGCAGCTCGAGGACCTGCTCTTCGACGACCGCCCGCACGACCAGGACGTCCAGCGCCGCAGCTTCGAGCTGCGCAAAAGCCTGGTGCAGCTGCGCCGCGTGGTGCTGCCGATGCGGGAGGTCGTCAACACGCTGATGCGACGCGACGTCGACCTGGTCCCCGACGAGCTGATGCCCTACTTCCAGGACGTCTACGACCACGTGCTGCGGGCGACCGAGTGGACCGAGAGCCTGCGCGACCTCGTGAACACGATCCTCGAGACCAACCTGACCATCCAGGGCAACCGGCTCAACATCATCACCAAGAAGGTCACCAGCTGGGCCGCGATCATCGCCGTACCCACCGCGATCACGGGCTTCTACGGCCAGAACCTGCCCTACCCCGGCTTCGCCGCCCAGTCGGGCTTCATCACGTCCTCGGTGCTCATCGTCGCGCTGTCTCTCGCGCTCTACCTCAGCTTCAAGCGCCGGGACTGGCTCTAGGCACCGCTCCCCCGGTCCGAAGTCGGGTGAGACCTCTCCGGGGCCCTGGCGCGTCTTCTCGACGTACCCAGCTGGCCCCGACCGAAAGGAGGCACCGTGCGAGGGAGCAGGCGAGACGACGCTGAGTTCACCGAGTTCGTGTCCCAGCAGTCCGACCGGCTCTACCGGAGCGCCTACCTGCTGACCACCTCCCCCCACGCGGCCGAGGACCTGCTGCAGACCACGCTCGCCAAGATGTTCGCCGGCTGGCGCCGGCTGCGCACCACCGACGACCCGGTGGCCTACTCGCACCGCATCCTGATCAACGCGTTCCTCTCCGAACGGCGACTGCGCCGCAGCAGCGAGCTCCCCGTGGCGGAGCTGCCCGAGCAGCACTCCGGCACCGCCGCGCCGTCGGCGGACGTCGCCGACCGGGTGACGCTGATGGCGGCCCTGGCCGAGCTCGCCCCGATGGACCGCGCCGTGGTCGTGCTGCGCTACTGGCACGACCTCAGCGTCGCCACCACGGCCGCCGACCTGCACCTCACCGAGTCAGCAGTGAAGAACCGCACCGGCCGGGCGCTGCACCGGCTGCGCGAGCTGCTCTCCGACGACACCGACCTCACCAGGAGCACCCCATGAACGACCGCGAACCCCTCGACGGACACGACCCCCACCTCAGCGAGCGCATGGAACGCGCCGTCGGCGGCCTGCGCGCCCCCGATGTCGTACCCGCCGCGATCGCGCGCGGACGCCGCCAGCGCACCCACCGCCGTCTCCTCCAGGGCGCCGGCGGCCTCGCCGCGGCCACCGCCCTCGTGCTCAGCGTGCCGGCGTTCGCCGGCAGCTGGACGGGCCAGGACCCCTCCGGTCCCCCGGTGGCCAGCGATCCGGCTGCCACGAGCCCCCCCACGGCGGCTCCCGGCACCGACGGGTCCACGGACGATCCGTGCGGCGACGCGGCGACCGGATGGTGGAGCAAGTCCTCCGCGCAGATCGAGGCCGACCTGTCAGCGCTCCTGCCCGACGGCATCCGGATCGGCGAGACGAACGACGACTGGAGCGGCACGTGGGGTGGCAACCTCGTCACCGGCGACGACGCGGACTTCGCCAGCCTCACGCTGGTCCCCCCTCCCGGCACGCCGGGCGGGAGGATGACGCTCGCGGACGTCGCTGCCGGGGCGAGGTGTTCCACGGAAGGGTCCGGGTCCATGCAGGCGGTGAAGCCCTGCGACGAGCTCTCCGGTCACACGGCCTGTGAGGAGATCCGGTCCGAGGACGGCAGCCTGGTCGGCGTCGTCACCGAGAAGACCGAGCAGACGATCGTGAACGGGGAGGAAGAGCCCACCGACAGGACCTACGTCCTCGCCACGATCGCCGTTCCCGGTGGTGGGCAGGTGGAGCTCTACGTCGCCGAGGGGACCCGGGCGGACCGCCCGGACACGGTCCACGACCCTGCCGACGTGCCCGCGCTCACGATGGACCAGGTCCGCGAGATCGTCACCGATCCCGTCTGGACGAGCTGACCAGGTCGGTCCACCTGCGGCCGATTGCTCAGTCCTCGATCTGTGCCGCGCCCTGCCGCCGCAGCGCCTCGAGGCCGTCCCTCATGGCCTGGAGCTTCTCGGTCGAGTGACCGGGCCAGTCGACGATCTCGCCAAGGACGCGCACCGGTTCGCGGCTGCGGAAGGACTGCGTCGGGTTGCCGGGGAACCTCTTGTCGGTGACGTTGGGGTCGTCCTCGAAGTCGCCCGTCGGCTCGACGACGTAGACCCGCCCCCGCCCCTCACCCGCAGCGAGCTCGGCGCCCCACACGGCGGCGTCGAGGGTCGCGGTGAAGTAGACGTGGTTCATCACCCGGCTTGCCTCGAAGTTGGACTCCCGACCGGGCACGAGCAGGTCGCCCACCGCCAGGTCGGCCTTCGTGCCGTGCAGGTAGACACCGGCCTCGTAGACCTCGAAGGCCACCGGCTCTCTCGACGCGCTCACAGGTGACTCCCCGCTGTCAGCCGGCACGGCGGTAGCGGATGTGGGTGGTCAGCGGTGAATGGAGGACTTCGACGGGCTCGAAGGCGAAGGACTCCACCCCGTCGAAGATCCGCTCGCCCGAGCCGAGCAGGACGGGCGCGATGTCGAGGGTGAGCTCGTCGATCACGCCGGCGATCAGTGCCTGCCGCACGGTGGCGGCCCCACCGGCGATGTCCACGCCCCCGTCGCCCGCCGCCTCGCAGGCTGCGGCGTACGCCGCGTCGAAGCCCTCGGTGACGAAGTGGAAGGTCGTCCCCCCGTCCATCTGGATCGGGTCGCGCTGGTGATGCGTGAGCACGAAGACCGGCGCGTGGT
>JAOPXF010000115.1 GCA_025965295.1 Nocardioides sp. | reverse complement strand
CGTTCGTCATGTCTGGAGGCCGCCCGGAGGAGGATGGCGGTGGTCTCACGTCACCCGGTGACGTGAGATCACCGCCATGTGTGCCCATGCGCCCTCGACATTCCTACCGTGATGGCGGACCGTTGTCGGGAGACGAACGGGGCCAACATGACGGGTGTCGGACAGCGCGGATGGAGACGGGCCGCCCTCGTGGCCGTGGCTCTCGGGGCAGTGGTCGGCGGCCTGGGTGTCACGGGCGCAGTCATCCGGGACGAACCTCCCGCGCCGGGCGCCGGCCCCACAGCAGAGACCACCAGCGACGCGACTCGCTACTCCGACGCCGTCGCCCCCCAGGGTGAGGGCATGGAGCCCGAGGAGGCGATCTCCCGGGTGCTCCGGATCCTCGGTTCCGACATCGTCACCGCCATGGAGCCAGTGGGTGCCGCTGGGTCGACGTGGCTGACGGTGTACGAGAAGGGTGACCCGACCCTTCCGGGGTCGGAGGTCCGCCTCACGTGGCTCGCGGCGCTCGCCCAGGGAGCAGTCGCCGACCTGGTCCGGACCGACCAGGTCGCCACCAACCAGGTCGTCCGCGGTTCCTCGGTCATCGTGACGTCACCCTCGGGCCGGACCCGCACGCTGGACGGAGGGGTCGGCTACGTCGCCGCCGGCCAGGTCTTCGATGGACAGGTCGATTCGCGCGACGACCGGACGATCGTGGACGACGTGGACGAGACTCTGCGCAGCCATGGGCTCAGCCCGGTCAGCGTGCAGGTGCTCCATCCTCTCGGCCCTGCCGTCTCCGTGGTCGCGACGTTGTCGGAGGGGACCGAGGTGAACTGGACCATCGATGACCTCCGCGAGGCCATCTCCGGTGATCCGAAGGCGTTCGAGGGGCTCCTGATCGAGATCGACTCGCCGTCGGGCGCACCCCTGCTCGTCACCGGCGTCGCCTACCGGACGGGTCTCGGTGGCACGTGGTTCGCGGAGGGCCAGGACGTCGTGTTCGGGGTCGTCGTCTAGAAGCGCTCGGGGTGCTTGCGGTGCCGCCACGAGAGCACGGCACCGCCGACCATCAGCGCCGCGCCCACCGAGACCGCGCTGATCCGCAGCCAGCTCGCGGGTGGGTCGGCGCCGGTCGCGGCGCCGTCGACGGGTCCGCGGGTGAGGTCCGGGCGCAGCGAGTCGATCGCATCGGCCTCGGCCACGCTGCACGCGCCGGTGCGGAAGTCCGGCGTCGCGCCCACGACGTACCGCTCGCCGTCGGCGAAGGCCGCGTCCGTCGAGCTGCCGACCGCCGAGAACAGGAAGAGCGGGAACGGTCCCTGCTCCTGCCCGGACAGCACCCAGACCTGCTCGGCGAGCTCGGGCCCCGCCCAGACCTCGTCGACCTCGAAGCGGGTGTAGCCCCGGCGCTCCTCCCGGGCGGTGCCGACGAAGATGACGTCCGACCCCTCCGGCCCCGAGTCGGCGGCGCACGAGGCGTACGACGGCGCCGCCCCGGGGAGCCCCAGGAGGCAGCAGACGGCCAGCAGCACGGCCGTCCCGAGGAGCGTGCGGCGCACGACGGCTACTCGCCCCAGCCCATCGGGAACACCTCGAAGGGCGCCGCCATCGCCACCCCGAGCCGCTGCCCGGTGGCGCGTGCCATCCCCTCGAGGAACTCGCGGGCGTCGAAGTTCTCCCAGCCCAGCCCGGCGATGTACGCCGCGTGGGCCTCCAGCGAGGCGACGCCTGCGTCGAAGGTGTCGGTGGTGTCGACGGCGTGCGTGGAGTCGGGGGAGCCGAACGCCCAGACCGCCTGCACGCCGCCCCAGGGCTCGACCCCGTCGACGAGCTGGTCGCCGAAGATCCAGCGGTTGCCGGCGTCGCGGACCGCGTCCACGACCGCTCGCCCGACGGCGATGTGGTCGGCCTGGTTGAGGTTGCGCCCGCCCCAGGTGTCGCGGAAGTTGCCGGTGATCACCACGTCGGGGCGGAAGCGCCGTACGACCTGGGCGATCGAGGCGCGCAGCGCGACGCCGTACTCCAGCACCCCGTCGGGCTGCCCGAGGAACTCCACGACCGGCACGCCCACGATCTGCGCCGACGCGACCTGCTCCGCCTCGCGGACCACGCGGCACTCCTCGGGCGTCATGCCGTCGATGCCGGCCTCACCACTGGTGACCATGCAGTAGACGACCTCCTTGCCCTGCCCGGTCCAGCGCGCGACGGCGGCGGCCGCGCCGAACTCCATGTCGTCGGGGTGGGCGACGACGCAGAGCGCGCGGTGCCAGTCCTCGGGGAGCGGCTCGAGCGGGGCGGGGACGGCGGGCTGGTCGGTCATGGACCGAGGATGCCACCCACAACCCCCTCGCGGGGTGAGCCCGGGTTCGGGGGCGGTCGGTAGCGTGGCGGCATGTCCTACAAACTGAGCCGCTTCATGTCCACCGCGACCGCCGGCTACGGCGCCTTCGCCCTGGTCAGCCCGGAGCACCTCGGCAGGGCCCTCGAGGCGGACAAGAAGGACCTGCCCGGCCTGAACCTGCTCGCCCAGACGTACGGCGTGCGCGACCTCGCGATCAGCTCGCTCGGCATCTTCGGCCGCTCAGGCAAGACGGTGAAGGCCGCGATGCTGCTGCGCATCGCCATGGACCTCGGCGACGCGGTGCTGCTCTCGAGCAAGACCGACGACGACGAGATCCGCGCCAAGGTCCTGGCCGTCACCCTCGGTTGGGCCGGCCTCAACGCCCTCGCGCTGGTCGTCGACTCCGCCCGCAACGACTGAGCCGATGGGACGGGTCCGGGTCGGGATCTCGGGGTGGACCTACCCGGCCTGGCGTGGTGACTTCTACCCGAAGGGCCTGGTCCAGCGCCGCGAGCTGGCCTACGCCGCCGAGCACCTGACCTCGATCGAGATCAACGGCTCGTTCTACTCGCTGCAGCGACCCACGTCGTACGCCACTTGGCACGACCAGGCGCCCGACGACTTCGTCTTCGCGGTGAAGGGCGGCCGCTACGTCACGCACCTCAAGCGGCTCCGCGACGTGGACACCGCGCTGGCCAACTTCTACGCCTCCGGGGTGCTCGCGCTCGGGTCGAAGCTCGGGCCGTTCCTGTGGCAGCTGCCCGAGAACCTCCCGTTCGACGCCGCCGTGCTCGACGACTTCTTCTCCCGGCTGCCACGGACCTTCGCGGCCGCGGCCGCGCTGGCCCGCACCCACGACGACAAGGTGCCCGAGGACCGGGCGCTCACCCGGGCTCCCCGCGGGCTCGCCGACCGGCCGCTGCGGCACGCACTGGAGTTCCGCAGCGCCACCTTCTGCACGCCGGAGGCCTACGCGATCATGCGGGAGCACGGGGTCGCCTGCGTGGTCGCGGACACCGCCCGCCGGTTCCCCCGGGTCGAGGAGGTGACCAGCGACTTCGTCTACGTCCGCCTGCACGGCGACGTCGAGCTCTACGCGAGCGGGTACGGCGCCGCCGCGCTCGACGAGTGGGCCGCGAAGTGCCGGCGGTGGGCGGAGCACGGCGACGTCTTCGTCTACTTCGACAACGACGCCAAGGGCCACGCCCCGCACGACGCGATGGCGATGATCGCCCGCCTCTCAGGCGAGTGAGCGCAGGATCTCGTCCGTTCGAACCAGCTCGGTGGGGCGGGCGGGACTTGAACCCGCGCGTGGACGATTATGAGTCGTCTGCTCTAACCAGCTGAGCTACCGCCCCTCGGCGGGCGAGCCTATCCGCCCGAGCGTCGACCCCCAGGATCGGTTGCGCCGTTCGGGCGGGCCCGTCGGCCGGGCAGCCATGGCCCGGACGGGCCATCGCGCGCGGGCCCGCACCTCCCTAGCCTCGGAGGGTGAGCCAGGACCACCCGGCGAGCCCGCGACCTCCCGGTCGACGCACGATCCGCGTCGGCCTCGCGGTCATGGTGCTGGCCGCGCTCGTGATCGCGGCGGCCCTGGTCTGGTGGAAGCTCCTCGGCGCCCACACCGGCGAGGCCGAGGTCTTCGAGATGCCCGGCGCGGTCTCCAAGGAGTTGGGGGCGGGGGAGTGGGCTCTCTACTCCGAGGAGGTGGGCGGCTCCCAGCGGGTGGCCAACGAGGACGAGATCACCGTCGAGGGGCCTGCCGACGTCGCGGTGGCCGGGACGTCCGGCTTCGTCAGCGACCTGTCCGAGATCGACGTCGACGGCACGACGTACGACGTCTTCGCCCGGATGAGGATCGACGAGGCCGGGACCTACGTCGTCACGATCGCCGGCGACACCACGGCCGGGACGACGCCGGTCGTGCTCGGGCCCTACACCGACTCCGATGGGCGCAGCCTCGTGACCGGGGTCGTCGTGGTGCTGGCCGTGCTCCTCGGCGGCCTGGGCCTGCTGGTCCTGGTCGTCGGGCTCGTCCTCAGGGCCAGGGGGCGCCGGACGCCGGGGTGAGAACCCCGGTCACTGGTGGCCGGCGACGGCGTGCGGCACGTAGTCCGCGCCCAGCTCCTCCAGCTCGTCGTCGGACAGCGTGAGGTCCACGGCGGCGATCGCGTCGCTCAGGTGCTCGGGTTTGGTGACGCCCACGATCGGCGAGGTGACGACCGGCTGGGCCATCAGCCAGGCCAGCGCGACCTGGGCGGGAGAGACCCCGCGCCGCTCGGCGACCCGGGCGACGGTCTCGACGGTCGCCCGATCCTCCTCGCGGTAGAGGCTGGCGCCGAACTCGTCGGTCTCGGCCCGAGCTGTGGTCGCGTCCCAGGGGCGGGTCAGCCGGCCGCGCGCCAGCGGGCTCCACGGGATCACGCCCACGCCCTGATCGGCACACAGCGGCAGCATCTCCCGCTCCTCCTCGCGGTAGAGCAGGTTGTAGTGGTTCTGCATCGAGACGAACTTCGTCCAGCCGTGCGTCTCGGCGGCGTGCTGGGCCTTGGCGAACTGCCAGGCGAACATCGAGGAGGCACCGAGGTAGCGGGCCTTCCCGGCCCGGACGACGTCGTGCAGCGCCTCCATCGTCTCCTCGATCGGGGTCGTCGGGTCCCAGCGGTGGATCTGGTAGAGGTCCACGTAGTCGGTGCCGAGGCGGGTCAGCGAGGCGTCGATCTCGTGCAGGATCGCCTTGCGCGACAGCCCGGCACCGTTCGGTCCCGGTCGCATCCGGCCGTGCACCTTGGTGGCCAGGACGACGTCCTCGCGCCGGGCGAAGTCGCGCACCGCCCGCCCGGTGAACTCCTCCGACGAGCCCGCGGAGTAGACGTTCGCGGTGTCGAGGACGTTGATGCCCGCCTCGAGGGCGCTCCTGATGATCGTGCGGCCCGCGTCCTCGTCGAGCACCCAGGAGTGGCCGCCGCGGGAAGCGTCCCCCCAGCTCATGCAGCCCAGCGTCACGACCGACACGTCGAGGCCGGTGTTTCCGAGCTTGGTGTATCGCATGGTGTGCTCCTCGATTCGTTGGTGGGTCCGCCCCGATCGTCGCACCCGACCCAAGTGCCTGCCGGGCCACCGACCGTCGTACCCCGACGGGCGTACGGTCCTGACCGTGCAGCAACCCGCCCGCCGCAAGGCCTACTTCTGGCTGATGGGCACCTGTGTCGTGCTGATCGTGCTGGCCTGGAACGTGGTGCGCCTCTGGTCCACGACGGCCGCCGTGGCGATGAGCATCGTGG
>JAOPXF010000054.1 GCA_025965295.1 Nocardioides sp. | reverse complement strand
GGGGGCTCACGGGCTGCGCGGGCATCCGCGAACGCGCCACCGAGCGGGACCGCACGATCAGGGCCGCCGGGGCCGCGCCGATCGTCGTCATCGGCACGACCCGCGACCCGGCCACGCCCTACGCCGGCGCCGTCCACCTGGCCCGTCAGCTGGAGTCCGGCGTGCTCGTCAGCCGCGACGGCGACGGCCACACGGCGTACAACACCGGCAACGCCTGCATCGACGACGCGGTCGAGCGCTACCTCATCGTCGGCACCGTGCCGCGAGACGGGCTGAGCTGCTGAGCGCCGTCTGCCTCAGCTGATCAGCTCGTCGATCCGCGTGTAGGCGTCCGAGCTGCCGCGCACGACCCGGCTGCGCCGGCCGTCGATGCCCACGGGCACCTCCCCGGCGACCGTCACCCGGCGCACCTCGCGCCGGTGGTTGTCGAAGTCGGCGACGGCGTAGTGCTGGGTGGCCCGGTTGTCCCACATCGCGACGTCGCCCTCCTGCCAGGTCCAGCGGATGGTGTTCTCCAGCTTCGTGACGCGGTTCTGGAGCAGCTGGAAGAGCGCCGATGACTCGCTGGAGTTGAGGCCGATGAAGCGCTTCACGAAGTGGCCGAGCACGAGCGCGCGCTCGCCGGTCTCGGGGTGGATGCGCACGACCGGGTGCTCGGTCTCGTACGCCGCCGAGCGGAACTGCTCGCGGTCGAGCGCGTCGCGGTCCGGGCCGTCGTTCTCGGGGTCCTCGGCGGTCGCCACGTAGTCGTAGTCGTTGGTGTGCACCGCCCACAGCCCGTCGACCAGCGCCTTGAGGGGAGCCGGCAGGGCGTCGTACGCCGCCGCCGTGTTGGCCCACACGGTGCTGCCGCCGTACGGCGGGATGGTCACGCCGCGCAGCAGGCTGATGGCCGGCACCCGGTCCACGAAGGTCACGTCGGTGTGCCAGCTGTTGGCCGCCATGCCCTTGGTCGCGGCCAGGCTGAGCACGTGCGCGCTGCCGGTGTTGACGGTGGGGTGTGCGGTGGTCAGGGTGCCGAGCCGCTCCGCGAACGCGATCTGGCCGGCGTCGTCGAGGTGGCCCTGGTCGCGGAAGAAGACGACCTTGTGTCGGAGCAGCGCCTCCCGGACGGCGCTCACGGTTTCGGGGGCGAGGTCCGCGCCGAGGCGGACGCCGTCGATGCGGGCGCCGATGCGGCCACCCAACCGGTGCACGGTCAGGGTCCGCGGGGTGTGGTCGAGGCTGATGGTCATGAGGTCCTCCCGGAGGTTGAAACTGTAGTAAGTCACTACAGAATAACCACAAGAGGGGGAGGGGAGCCCTCAGCGGGGCCGGACCGGCTCGGCGATCGCCTGGATCCGGGCGGTGGCGAGCTCGATCATCAGCCGCGCCGCGGGGGAGAGGGTCGCGCCCGCGCGGTGCACGATCGCCAGCGTGTCGAACTGCTTGGGCCGCAGCGAGACCCAGCCCGCCTCCGGGGCCAGGCGTGGGATCAGCTGCACGGCGGCGCCGTGCGGGATCACCGAGTCCGCCAGTCCCATGCCCACCAGCTCGACGGCGGTCTCGACGTCCTCGACCTCGATCCGGGTCTGCGGGTTGCGGCCGGTCTCGTGCAGCATCTGGCGCAGCACGGTCCGGGTCGAGTCGTCGGCCCGCCAGGTGGTCTCGGGCATCACGAGGGACGCCTCGGCCAGCCGCTGGGCCGTGACCGGCGACTGGAGACGCTCCGGGTCGGCGCTGATGTACACGAGCTCGTCGCGGGCGACCGGGGTGACCTGCATGCCCTCGCTGCTCACGGTCGGGACGGCGATCATCGCGGCCTCGAGCCGGCCGCGGCGCAGGTCCTCCTGGACGTCGGTGGAGTTCTGGCCGATCAGCTCGACCCGGACGCCAGGGTGCCTGGCGAGGACGTCGGCGACCAGCCCGGCGCCGGCGTACAGCCGCGCGGTGCCGAACATGCCGAAGCGGATGGTGCCGGTCTCGAGGGCGGCCACGCTCGCCACCGCTCGGCGGGCGTCCTCGGCTGCGGCGATGGTCGCCTCGGCGTGCGGGCGGAGCGAGTCGGCGACGGTGGTGGGGACCACGCCGCGCCCGACCCGGCGGAACAGCGTCACCCCGAGCGTCTTCTCGAGGCCGCGGATCTGCTCGGAGACCGACGGCTGGGCGTAGCCCAGCTCCTCGGCGGCGGCCGTGATCGAGCGGTGCTCGTAGGTGGTCAGGAAGCAGCGGAGCTGGTGCAGGGAAAGCATAGGCCCAGCCTAGAGCAGTAGAAGGAAAGAGAGGCTACCCCTATGACTTGAAAGGTTCCAGAATGGTGGGACACACATCCGCCGTTCTCGAGGGAGGTCTCCCGATGTTCGACCACTACTGCACCGCCTGCGCCACCCGCCAGCTGATCTTCGCCACCCAGGTCACGTCGATGACCAACACCGAGCACGGCATCGTCGTCGACTTCACCTGCTGGTGCGGCGCCGACCAGACGATGACCACCGGCCGCGCCGCCGAGCGTCCCAGCAAGGTCACGCTCGCCGCCTGACGCGCGCCGCGGGCGCACGACGACGGCGCCGGTTTCGCCCCACCCGGGGGTCGTCCGTATACTTCCCCGGGTTGCCCGGAGGTCCTCGACCGCACCGGGCGACGCGCCGCCTTAGCTCAGTCGGTAGAGCGTCTCACTCGTAATGAGAAGGTCGTCAGTTCGATTCTGACAGGCGGCTCCACCACCAGGTCTGAACCCGGGCCCTCCTCGACGG
>JAOPXF010000481.1 GCA_025965295.1 Nocardioides sp. | reverse complement strand
GTCCTGGGTGCGGTGTAGGTCACGTCGCCGGGCAGGTTTGAACGACCCTCCGATCGAGCACGGTGGTGCTGAGCAGCCGGTCGATCCCGTCCAGCCGGATCGGCCGCTTCCGTCCCACCGAGGAGAGCCGACGCATGTCGTTCGTCACCGTCTTCACCGCCGGAACCATGGCGTTCGTCCTGCTCGTGCCGGTGCTGATGGTCCTGGCGCTGTCCACCGTGTCCCCGTTGCGCCGGGCGGTTGCCTCGGAGCCGGTGGACGGCGCCGAGCCCCCCGAGGGCGAGCCGGCCGTGGCCCTCAGCCGCGCCGCCTGACCACGCGCACCAGCAACCCGAGCGACACGGCCTGACACAGGCCGATCACGACCACCAGGTCGACGACGCCCCCGCCGTACAGGGCTCCGGCCAGTGCGCCACCCCCCAGCGCGGCGCCGCCCTGGAACGCCGCGAACACGCCGTACGCCGTGGCCAGCCGCGCGGACGGCACCAGGTCCGCGACCAGCGCCTTGACCGTCGAGTCCTGGACGCCCACCGCGGCGCCCCACACGACGATGCCGGCCAGGACCCACGACAGCCGGTCGGCGAACGTCAGCAGCGGGACCAGGGCCACCAGGAACGGCAGCACCAGCAGCACCCGCGCGCCGACGGTGTCGTAGGCGAACCCGGTCACGAGCGCCGCGACCGCCTCGACCGCCATGGCGAGGGCGTAGACGACCGGCACGAGCGCCGGCCGGACCAGGTCGGCGTCGACGAGGTGGAAGCCGATGATCCCGAACGTCATCAGGCCGAGCGTGCTGGCCGCGCACGAGACGGCGAAGACGTAGAAGGTGCGGGGCAGCGCGGTCGGGTGCTCGATCCGGGCGCCGGCCCGCACGGCGAGCGGCGCCTCGTCGTAGACCGTCATGTCGGGGACGCGGCGCCGGACGAGGAGCAGCACGGCCATCGCGGCCACGCCCGGGACCGCCAGGACGGCGAGCCCGGCCCAGGTGCGCGCCGTGAGCGCGATCATGCCGGCGACCAGGAGCGGCCCGGCGACGGCGCCGACCTGGTCGAGCGCCTTGTGCACCGCGAAGCCACGCCCCCGCCCGACGGCCCGCGCCGCGTGCGCCAGCAGCGCCGACTTGGAGGGGCTGCGGACCGCCTTTCCGGTCCGCTCGAGTAGCACCATCGTCGCGCCGAAGGCCAGTCCAGCCCCGCCGAGGAACGGCGCGACGGCCATCAGCGGGACGCAGACCGCGGTCATCGCGTATCCGACGATCGTGAGCGACCAGTAGCGTCCGCTGCGGTCCGCGAGCGGACCGGACACCAGCCGCAGGACGAGCGCCGCGGCCTCGCCGGCGCCGGTGACGAGCCCGACCAGGAGCGCCGAGGCGCCGAGGGAGGCGAGGAAGGGCCCGGTGACCGCGCGGGCGCCCTCGTAGACCATGTCCGCGGCCAGGCTGACCACGCCGAACCAGGCGACCGTGCGCCACGGGGACCACACGGGCACGGGCGCGGCCGGCCGCTGGGTCACGTCGGTCAGCCGACCAACCGGGCGAGTACCCGGGCAGGCTGTTGGTAGCCGACCGGGTTGGCGTGGCCGTCGAGCAGGACCCGGACCTGGCGGTCGCCGAGGTCCAGGATGATCTCGTCGTCCTTGATGCCCGAGACCTCTCCGCTGATCAGGTAGAGCCCGTCGTCGGTCTTCTCCAGCGCGGCGCCGGGCTTGCAGCGCTCGACGTCGCCCATCGCCACCGCCTCGAGCCGTGGGCGCAGCCTGCGGCGGAAGCGCCACAGCAGGAGCAGCATCAGCAGCAGGGCCGCGTCGGCCACCAGTGTGATCACGAGGCCGAGGCGGTGCGTCACCTGGCCGTCTGCCGTGTACGCCGCGGGCTGGTCCGGCAGCACCCGGACGCCGATGGCCCGGTCCGCGACGGCCTGCTCGTACGTCGACCGGTCGACCTCGGCGGTCCAACGCGGCGTGTCGGGGTCCTCGGGGTCGTCGCCGGGGTAGACGAACTCGACGAAGTACTCCGGGTCGTCCTTCGGCGGCAGCACCCGGTTGGCCGTCACGGTCGCGGTGACGTGGGCGCCGGACCGCTCCACCCGCCACGACGTGATCCGGCTGTGTACGAGCGGGAGGTTGATCACGACCACGAGCAGCACGACGAGCAGCAGCGCCTTCAGGCTCACCCGGGTCTTCACGGGGCCAGTATCCCGGGCGCCGTCACTCCGCGGCCCGGGGACGTCGAGGGCATGCTCCGGATCGGCGCCTCGGACTTCATGGAGCCGACCGAGGGCGCCCAGCTGCTGTTCGGCTGAGCGCCCCGCGGTCGTCTCCGGCTCACGCCAGGGTGGGGGCGAACCTCTCCCAGACCCGGTGCGACCCGAGCAGCGTGTGCACCTCGGTGAACACCGAACCCGGCTCGTCGCCGACGACGACCCCGAGGTCGTCCGCGCCGAAGCCCGCCAGCTCGAGCGCCTCGACACCGGCGCCCCAGGCGCCGATCGCCTTGGCGTGCCGGAAGGTCTCCTCGAGCAGCAGCGTGACCCGCGGGTCCAGCTGGACTGCCGACGGCTCGCCGGCCTTGCTGTCCCGGACCGGGATGGCGTCCGCGCCCGGCGCGGGGCAGCCGGCCAGGATGACGGCGTCGAACTCGACGGAGCGGGTGGCGCCCAGCGCGCGCTGCACGGCCATCCCGTTGGGCAGGGTCCCCCCGCGCGGCGCCACGACCAGCGGCACCATGCTCGCCGCCTTCACCGCCGCGGCGAGCTCCTCGACACCCGTCAGGTCGCCCTCGGGATCGACGACGATCCCGACCATCCGCCCGTCGGTCGGCCAGGTGTCGCCGAGCTGGGAGAGCGCCGGGCTGGGGTCGAGGTCGACGAGGGTCTCGCTCGGCTCAGGCGGAGTCAGGC
>JAOPXF010000098.1 GCA_025965295.1 Nocardioides sp. | reverse complement strand
GCACGATGGGCATCTACGACGAGCCGCTCGGGCACGGCGAGGTCTCCTTCACCGATGTCCGGGTGCCGCTGGCCAACGTGCTCAGCGGGCCCGGCGAGGCGTTCGCCATCGCCCAGGGCCGGCTCGGCCCCGGCCGCGTCCACCACTGCATGCGGCTGATCGGGCTCGCCGAGATGGCGCTCGAGCTGGCCTGCCGGCGGGGGCTCGAGCGCACCGCGTTCGGCAAGCCGCTCGCCTCCCTGGGCGGCAACCGGGAGCGGATCGCCGACGCCCGGATCGCCATCGACATGGCCCGGCTGCTCGTGCTGAACGCCGCGTGGAAGCTCGACGTCGGTGGCCCGATGAACGCGCTCTCCGAGGTCTCCCAGATCAAGGTCGCGGTCCCCAACATGGCCCAGCAGGTCATCGACATGGCGATGCAGCTGCACGGCGGCGGCGGTCTCTCCGAGGACTTCCCGCTCTCCGCCGCGTGGACCTCGGCCCGCTCGCTGCGGCTGGCCGACGGCCCCGACGAGGTGCACCGCGGCGTCGTCGCGCGCCTCGAGCTCGGCAAGTACGGCGCTCAAAGGTGAGCCGGCGCGTCCTGGTCACCGGCGCGGCCTCGGGGCTGGGGGCCGCGCTCACCGCGGCGTTCCGGACCAGGGGTGACGAGGTGTTGGCGACCGACCTCTCGTACGCCCGTGGTTTCGAGACGGGCGCCAGCGCGCCCTCCCCAACCAGCGACAGTCGGCTGGACATCACCTCCGACGACGACTGGGCGGCCGCGCTGGCCTGGGTCGAGTCGGAGTGGGGCGGGCTCGACGTGCTCGTCAACAACGCCGGGGTCGCCGGCGGCGGCCGGCTCGACGTCGCGTCCCTCGACGAGTGGGAGTGGATCACCCGGATCAACCTCTTCGGGGCGGTGCGCGGCACCCGCACCTTCGTGCCGATGTTCAAGCGCCAGGGCGCGGGCCACATCGTCAACGTGGCCTCGCTCGCCGGGCTGGTCCACCCGGCCGGGATGGCGTCGTACAACGCCGTCAAGGCCGCCGTCGTCGCGCTCACCGAGACGACCGGTCACGAGCTCGCGGCGTACGGCGTCCGCGCCAGTGTCGTGTGCCCGTCGTTCTTCCGCACCAACCTGATGGCGTCGATGCAGGGCGAGGACGCCGCGCTCGGCGCGGTGATCTCGCACCTGGTCGAGAGCTCGACCATCACCGCCGACGACATCGCGGCCGCCGTGCTCGAGGGGATGGACCGCGGCGACGAGCTGATCCTCCCCGACCAGCCGGCGCGCGACGCCTACGGGCTCAAGCAGGCCGACCGGGTGTCGTACGACGCCGTGATGCGGGCGCAGGCCGGCAAGCTGGACAGGAGCATCTGATGGTCTCGAGCGACGATGCGGGCAACCCGGCGAAGCCGGTCCGCGACGAGGACGCCTTCGACGTCGAGGCGGTGGCCGCGTGGCTGCGCACGAACGCCACCGAGTTCGTCCACGACCTCGTGGGCACCCCCGAGGTGCGCCAGTTCCCGGGCGGCGCGTCGAACCTCACCTACCTGCTGCGCTATCCCACGCGCGACGTGATCCTGCGGCGACCGCCGACGGGTGCCAAGGCGAAGAGCGCCCACGACATGGGTCGCGAGTTCCGGATCCAGTCGGCGCTCGCACCCGTCTTCCCCTACGTCGCCCGGATGGTCGGCTTCTGCCAGGACGAGTCGGTGATCGGCTCGGAGTTCTACGTGATGGAGAAGCTCGAGGGCACGATCCTGCGCCGGGAGCTGCCGTGGCCGCTGAGCCCCGACGAGGCGTCCGCCCTGTGCGCCAACGCCCTCGACGTGCTGGTCGCGCTGCACTCGGTGGACGTCGCGGCGCACCCCGAGCTCGCGTCCCTGGGGCGTGGCGAGGGCTACGTCGCCCGCCAGGTCTCGGGCTGGACCGACCGGTTCGCGCGGGCCCGCACCGACGACACCGGCGACTGGTCCGACGTCGTCGCGTGGATCGAGGCCAACCAGCCCGACGACGTCGCCCAACGGCTGATCCACAACGACTTCCGCCTCGACAACATGGTGCTCGCCCCCGACGACCACCTGCGCATCATCGGCGTGCTCGACTGGGAGATGGCCACCGTCGGTGACCCACTGACCGACCTCGGCGGGATGCTGTCCTACTGGGTCGAGGCCGGCGACGACGAGTTCTTCCAGCTGTTCCGCCGCCAGCCGACGACCGAGCCGGGCATGTGGACCCGCACCGAGTTCGTCGAGCGCTACTGCGAGCGGATGGGCTTCGAGCTCACCCCGGAGCAGTGGCGCTTCTACGAGGTGTTCGGGCTGTTCCGGCTGGCCGTGATCGCGCAGCAGATCTGGTACCGGTACTTCCACAAGCAGACCACCAACGAGGCGTACGCCGTCTTCGGCCCGGCCGTCGGCTACCTCGAGACCCGCTGCCGCTCGCTGGTCTCGGCCGGCTCGACCGGCGAGAGCGCCTGATGGGGCTCGTGCTGCTGGTCCGGCACGGACAGGCGTCGTTCGGCGCCGACGACTACGACGTGCTCTCCGAGACCGGCTGGGCGCAGAGCCGGCTGCTCGGGGCGTGGCTCGCCGAGCGCAAGGTCACCCCGGACCTCGTGATCCGCGGGGACATGCGCCGCCACCGGGAGACGGCCGAGGGCCTGGCGCAGGGCGCCGGCTGGGCCGCGGAGGTCAGGGTCGACGCCGGCTGGGACGAGTTCGACCACCTCGGCGTCGTGGCCACGCATCCCGACGCCCCCACCGACCACGACATCGACCGCCGCGACTTCCAGCGGGTCTTCGAGCTCGCGACCGCGCGCTGGACCGCCGGCGAGCACGACGACCAGTACCCCGAGTCGTTCCCCGCGTTCGTCGCTCGGGTCCGGGCGTGGCTC
>JAOPXF010000471.1 GCA_025965295.1 Nocardioides sp. | reverse complement strand
CGACCACGCGCGGCTCTCCACCGGGGAGGCGCTGCCGATGGACACGGGCCACCACGCCTACACCCTCTTCCAGCCCACGGGCGTCGT
Organism: Nocardioides sp.; assembly: GCA_025965295.1. GTDB lineage: Bacteria > Actinomycetota > Actinomycetes > Propionibacteriales > Nocardioidaceae > Nocardioides. Next base: position 3,197 of record JAOPXF010000471.1, on the reverse strand, counting down.
CGCGGCCATCTCCCCGTGGAACTTTCCGCTCATGCTGGAGTCGTGGAAGATTGCGCCGGCGCTGGCCTGGGGCAACACGGTCGTGCTCAAGCCCGCCGAGGACACCCCCGCCTCGGCGACGATCCTGGCCCGTCTCGCTCTCGAGGCGGGACTCCCACCGGGCGTCCTCAACGTCGTGCACGGGTTCGGCCCCGAGTCTGCCGGCGCCGCGCTCACCGAGCACCGCGGAGTCGACCGGATCACGTTCACGGGTGAGTCGGGGACCGGCCGCGCCATCGCCCAGGTGGCCGCCGCCCACCTCACCCCGGTGAGCTTCGAGCTCGGCGGCAAGGGCGCCAACCTGGTCTTCGACGACGCCGACCTCGAGAACGCCGTCGACTGGTCGATCAAGGCGATCTTCACCAACGCCGGCCAGGTCTGCCTGGCCGGGTCCCGGCTCTTCGTCCAGCGCGGCGTGTACGACGAGTTCGTCGCCCGCTTCGTGGCCGCCGCGGAGGCCCTGGTCATCGGCGACCCGAAGGACCGCACCACCCAGCTCGGCCCGCTCGCCTCCGAGGAGCACTACAAGAAGGTGCGGGGATATCTCGACGACCTCGGGTCCGGGCGGTGCGGCACCGCCCTCACCGGCGGCCTCGGGGACGGCTGGGTCGTCCGCCCGACCGTCGTCGTCGACGCGCCGATGGACTCGCGGCTCGTCTGCGAGGAGGTCTTCGGGCCGGTCGTCACGATCCACCCGTTCGACACCGAGGAGGAGGCCGTCCGCCTGGCCAACGACTCGCCGTACGGCCTGAACGCCATGGTGTTCACCGAGAACCTGTCCCGCGCCCATCGCGTGTCGAGGTCCCTGTCGGCCGGCACCGTGTGGGTCAACTGCTTCTTCGTCCGCGACCTTCGGGCGCCCTTCGGTGGTGTCGGGGACTCCGGCATCGGCCGGGAGGGCGGCAGCTTCAGCCGCGAGTTCTTCACCGAGCCCAAGGCCGTGGTGATGCAGGTCTGAGGGGCCGACATAATGCGCCCATGACCCCTGACGCGATCGCCGCCGCCGGCCTCGTCCTCGACGTGACCGGGCCCGTCGCCACGATCACGCTCGACCGTCCCGACGTCCGCAACGCGCAGACGCCGGCGATGTGGCGGGCGCTGGCGGCGGTCGGTGAGGGCCTCTCGGACGACGTGCGCGTCGTGGTCGTGCGCGCCACCGGGCCCAGCTTCTCGGCGGGCCTCGACCTCTCGATGATCGACCCGTCGCGAGCACCCGAGGGGGTCGAGACCCTGACCGACCTGCTCACCCTGAGCGACGCCGAGATGTCGGCCACGATCGACGACTACCAGCGCGGCTTCACCTTCCTGCGCGACCCGCGCTTCGTCTCGATCGCCGCGGTGCAGGGCTATGCGGTCGGTGCCGGCTTCCAGCTCGCGCTGAGCTGCGACCTGCGGGTGGTCGCCGAGGACGCCCGCTTCTGCATGAAGGAGTCCGCCCTGGGGCTGGTCCCCGACCTGACGGGAACAAAGCCGCTGGTCGAGTGCGTTGGTTACGCCAGGGCGCTGGAGATGTGCGCGACGGCACGTATGGTCGGGGCCGACGAGGCCGTGGCCATCGGGCTGGCGCTGACCGTCGTCCCGGCTGCGGACCTCGACACCACGGTCGCCGACCTGGTGGGCGCCCTCACCGGACCCCTGGCGGGCGCGGTCCGCGAGACCAAGGCACTGCTCCAGGGAGCAGCGCACCGAGACCTCGACGAGCAGCGGCACCTGGAGCGCCAAGCCCAGGTGCGCCGGTTCCGGGAGGTGGCCGGCCTGATGGCCGGCGAGTGAGGAGTCACCCGTGTCGGGAATGATGGGAACGGGCGCCGCGTGGCGCCACGTACGCACGGACCGCAGCGTCGTCAACAACCGCGTGGAGCGGAAGACGGTGTTCCGCGTCCTCGGTTTCGCCCGGCCGCACCGGAGGCTGATCACGGCCTTCCTCGCGCTCACCGTCGTCGATGCCGTGATGGTCGTCGTGCCGCCGCTGCTCGTGCAGCGGATCATCGACGACGGCATCCTGGCCGGTGACGCCGGCCTGATCACGTGGCTCGCGCTCGCGATGGCCCTCACCGCCGTGATCGGCTTCCTGCTCAGCGTCGGCGGGGGCTACTTCTCCACTCGGATCGGTGAGGGTCTGATCTACGACCTGCGCACCCGGGTCTTCGCGCACGTGCAGCGCCAGTCGCTGGCCTTCTTCACCCGCACCCAGACCGGTGCGCTGGTCTCACGGCTCAACAACGACGTGATCGGTGCGCAGCGCGCCTTCACCTCGACCCTGTCGAGCACGGTCTCGAACCTCATCTCCGTGGTCGTCGTCGGGGTGGCCATGGTGGTGCTGAGCTGGCAGGTCACGCTGCTGTGCCTCGCCCTCTTCCCCGTGCTCTTCCTGGTGTCGCGCGGCGTCAGCGCCAAGCTCGCCGGCCTGACCCGCGAGCAGATGGACGGCAACGCCGACCTCGGCAACGCGATGACCGAGCGGTTCAACGTCGGCGGCGCCATGCTGCTCAAGCTCTTCGGCCGCCGGGTCGACGAGGACGCCCTCTTCGCCACCAAGGCGGCCCGGGTGCGCGACCTCGGCATCCGGATCTCGCTGGTCACCCGCATCTTCGTGGCATCGATGATGACGGTGCCGGCCCTCGCCACCGCCCTGGTCTTCGGCGTCGGGGGACACCTGGCCGTGAGCGGTGCCCTCACCGTCGGCACGCTCACCGCACTGGCGACGCTGCTGCTCCGGCTGCTCGGGCCCCTCCAGGGGCTGTCGAACGTCCGCATCGACGTGATGACCGCGCTGGTCAGCTTCGAGCGGGTCTTCGAGGTCCTCGACCTGCCCTCGCTGATCGAGGAGAAGCCCGGCGCGGTCGTGCTGCCCCCGACCGCGTCGCGCCTCGAGTTCGAGCACGTCGCCTTCACCTACCCGAGCGCCGAGGACATCTCGCTGGCCTCCCTGGAGGTCGTCGCGCGCACCGAGTCGCGGGCGCCGACCCAGGTGCTGCGCGACATCACTTTCGTGGCCGAGCCCGGCCAGATGATCGCGCTCGTCGGTCCTTCGGGGGCGGGCAAGACCACCGTGACGCACCTGGTGGCCCGGCTCTACGACGTCAACGAGGGCGTCGTCCGGGTCGGCGGCCACGACGTCCGCGACGTGACGCTGCAGTCCCTCGAGGACGCCGTCG
>JAOPXF010000094.1 GCA_025965295.1 Nocardioides sp. | reverse complement strand
TCTCCCGCCTGCTCAGCCTGTACGTCGAGTCCGCGGGCCGGCTCTACCGCCAGCAGGAGGAGTTCCTCCACCAGGACCAGCCGCCGCGCACGCCGTTCGTGATCGGCCTGGCCGGCTCGGTCGCGGTCGGCAAGTCCACGACCGCCCGCGTGCTCCAGGAGATGCCGGCGCACTGGCCCGAGCACCCCAACGTCGCGCTGGTCACGACCGACGGCTTCCTCTACTCCAACGCCGAGCTCGAGCGCCGCGGGATCCTGCACCGCAAGGGCTTCCCGGAGTCCTACGACCGGCGCGCGCTGCTCCGCTTCGTCGTCGACATCAAGTCCGGCAAGGACGAGGTCGAGGCGCCGACGTACTCCCACCTGGTCTACGACGTGGTGCCCGACGAGAAGGTCGTCATCAAGCGGCCCGACATCGTCATCATCGAGGGGCTCAACGTCCTGCAGCCGGCCCGGGTCCGCGAGGACGGCCGCACCGGGCTGACGCTGAGCGACTTCTTCGACTTCAGCGTGTACGTCGACGCCGGCACCAGCCACATCCGCAGCTGGTACGTCGAGCGCTTCCTGCGGCTGCGCGAGACCGCGTTCCGCGACCCGGACTCCTACTTCGCGAAGTACGGCGCACTGAGCGTCGACGAGGCGACCGCGGAGGCCGAGCGCATCTGGGACACGATCAACGGCCCGAACCTGAGCCAGAACATCCTGCCGACCCGCTCCCGCGCGACGCTCGTGCTGCGCAAGGACCGCGACCACTCGGTGCGCTACGTGCGCGTCCGCAAGCTCTGATCAGTCCCGCACGACGTGCAGGGTCGCGAGGATCTCGTCGGCCGCCTCGTCGGGCAGCGTGCCCGGCACTCCCGTGTCCCGCACCATCACCACGCTGGTCACCGATCCGCCGCTGTCGGCGCTGACGATCGCGAAGTCGACCTCGGGGGCGTCGCAGACACCGGGGCGCAGGACCTTGATCCGTGCCGTCGACCGCACGGCGCCCGTGCCGTCGGCCAGCGTCACGTCCCGGGTCCGCAAGGGGGTGTGCGGCCCGGACGTGGCCAGGTCGGCGTCGAGGGCGATCGCCCGCACCCAGCGCCGGCCGAGTTCGGCGTTCACGGCCCGCACCGAACCGCCGGCGACCGAGCCCGCGAAGCCGGCGAACGCCCGGTTGGAGTCCGTCCGGCCCCGGCAGTAGCCGGCACGGAACACGGCCGCGCCCCTCACCCCGACCGACGGCTCACCGTGCCGGTCGACGTAGTACAGGACGGTGTCCCGGGCCTGCACGGTCCAGCCCTCCCGGGCCGACGGCACCTCGAACGCCGCGCGGCCGTGGCTCCCCCCGACCGTCTGTCCGACCCCGTCCCCGTCCTCGATGCCGGCGGGTTGACCGGAGCGGTGGGCACCCGGCGTACGGCGTGCATCGGCGTCGTCACGTCCGAGGTACGCCGCGACCGTGACCGCGGTGCTCCCCAGCACGGCCAGGACCGCGAGCACGGCCAGCACGACGGCGAGGCGGGCGGTGCGGGTCATGCCCACCGCCTACCCGTCCTGGGCGCTCCCAACCACGGGCACGCGACCCGGTGGAGAGACGGCTCAGAGGACCTTCTGCACGTCCAGGCAGCGCTCCACGACGCGGTAGCCCATCCGCTCGTTGACGGAGTTCATCGGCACGTTGACCCCGGCGTTGCCGGTCTCGACGTGCGCGCAGTCCGGGAAGAGCTCCAGGACCCGGCGGTGGGTGCGCAGCTTCATCCCGAGCCCGAGCCGGTGCCCCCGGTGCTCCGGGAGGACCAGCGTCCCGCCCACCCCACCGTGCCGCGGGTCGTGCGTGCTCACCGCCAGGTCGGAGAAGCCGCACAGGTGACCGTCGGGCGCCACGGCGACCGCCATCACCGAGAGCCGGCCGACCCGCTGAGACCGCTCCTCGTTGGCGCGCAGCCGCTCGACGGTCCAGGCGGCGTCCTCGAGCACGAGGTCGCCCGTGGGGACGAGTCCGATGAACGTGGAGAGCAGCGCGCAGTAGTCCTCGGCGTACTCGTCGGGAACCCGGGACTCGAAGACCTCCAGGCGGTAGCCGTCGAGGGCCGCGGCGACCTCCTCCTCCAGAGGCCGCCAGGTCGGTGCGGCGCTGGCCAGGTCGACGAGCTTGGTCTCCTCCTCGCTGCCCACGGGGTAGCCGGAGGCCGCGGCGAACAACGAGCCGGGGCTGTCGCCCCCGACGGGCGCGTAGGCGCTGCCGATCACGGTCGTCCGACCCTCGCCGCGGGCGCGCGTCTCCAGCGCGTCGAGGACCCGCGTCCCGACTCCGCGGCGCCGGTGCTCGGGAGCGACGTGGACGTCGATCTCCGCGAGATGGGTGTTGTCGAGGAGGAAGACGAAGTAGCGGCCCGCCCCCACGACCCGGCCGTCCTCGACCGCCAGGTAGAGCGAGAGCGCGCTGTCGGCGCGCACGTCGGGCAGGGTGGCGCGGGAGACCTCCCAGGTCGGCCACGCGTCGAACGGGCGCTCGGCACTCGCGGCTCGCCCGGTCTCCCACCAGCTGCGCAGCGCCGGCTCGTCCTGCACGTCGACCTCGCGGATCTCCAACTCACCCATGACCGGCGAGCCTAAGGGGCTGCTGCGGCACCCGCGACGGGGTTTCGACGGCTCAGCCCAGGGCGAGCTGGCGGCGTACGACGTCCGCGAGCCGGTCGGCGACCTGCTGCGCCTGGTCGTGGGTGGCGGCCTCGACCATCACCCGCACCAGCGGCTCGGTGCCGGAGG
>JAOPXF010000456.1 GCA_025965295.1 Nocardioides sp. | reverse complement strand
ACGCATCCCCGTCTGGTGCGTGACCGAAAACGGCTGTCCACAGGCGGCCGAGGACGTCGGCCGGCTCAACGCCGCACCGACCTGGTGCAGGCCCTGGCAGCCCGCGAAGTTCGTACGGCGAGGTGTCGTATCGGCGGGGTGCCGTTCGTGGTGAGGGTAGAAGGCGGTCATCGGGACCGCCCGGACTGAGGAGAAGTCAGATGACGCACTACCTGTTGAGCGTGCACGGGCCCGCCGAGAGGAACGAGTTCGGCAACTACGGCTCCCAGGAGGAGATGGAGGAGGCGTTCGCCGCCACGGGCGCCTTCAACGACAAGCTCCGCGCCGAGGGCTACTGGGTCTTCGCCGGTGGCCTCCAGCCCGCCTCGACCGCGACCGTCGTCGACGGCCACGGTGAGGCGCCGTTGATCACCGATGGGCCCTACCTCGAGACCAAGGAGGTCATCGGTGGCTTCTGGATCATCGAGGCGCCCGACCTCGACGTGGCACTCGAGCTCGCGGCCCAGGGGTCGAGGGCGTGCGGGGGCAAGGTCGAGGTCCGGCCGTTCGACGGCCTCGCCTGAGCCGGACCGGTCGTCGCACCGGTGACAGGGGCTCCGCCGCGGCCTAGGGTGGCGCCATGTTGTGGGTGGTGCTCGGGCTGGTCGCACTCTTCGGGGTCCTGATGTGGATCGCGTCGCGGCGACACGCGCACGACCCGCACGTGATGCCCTATCGCACCGGGCACACCGGCGGCCTGGGCGAGGCCCCGGCCGGCGTCCACCACCGCCTCGGCTCCCGACGCCCCTAGCTGCGCGTCGCCTCCACGACCGACGCCACGGGCTCGGCCTCGTCCTGGAAGCCGGGTACGGCGTGCGTGCGCGCCTTGATGACGGGCACGAAGACGGCGACCAGGGCCGCGAGGGCCGAGGTGACGACGAGGACACCGAAGCCGTGGGTGTAGCCCGCCTCGACGGGCAGGCCGTCGGGGCGCGCGCCGGAGGTGACGACGCTCGCGAGCACGGCGCCGCCGAGCGCGCCGCCGACGGTGCGGATGTTGGCGTTCATGCCGCTGGCGACGCCGGTCTGGGTCTGCGGGACCGCGTCGACGACGAGGTTGGACATGGCCGCGAAGGCGAGACCGAACGCGAGCCCGAGGACCGTGGTCTCGACGACCACCTGCCACAGGTGCTCGTGGGCGATCGTCAGTCCGAGCATGCCGATCGCGGTCAGCGTGGCGCCCGCGACCAGGACGGCCTTGGAGCCGAAGCGGTTGGCGAGCCGGCCGGAGAAGACACCGGAGACGAACGTCGCCGCGGTCTGCGGGAGCAGCAGCAGGCCCGAGACCGTGACGGTCACGCCGAAGCCGTAGCCGGTGATCTCGGGCGTCTGCAGGAACGACGGCAGGAACGCGAACATCGAGTACATCCCGGCGCCGAAGAGCAGCGCGACCAGGTTGACCGTCCACACGGTGGGGATCCGCATCATCCGCATGTCGATCAGCGGCTGTGAGCTGCGCGTCTCGGCGACCACCCAGAGGGGCAGCAGCACGGCGGCGGCGACGAAGAGGCCGATCGTGGTCGCGGAGGCCCAGCCCCAGCTGTGGCCCTGGCTCACGGCGAGGAGCAGCGCGACCAGCCAGGCGGAGAGCAGCAGCGCCGAGCCGACGTTGATCCGGCCGGGCGTGCGCTCGGGGGACTCGGGCACCCAGATGGCGGCGGCGACCGCGGCGATCAGCGTCATCCCCATCGGCAGCCAGAACAGCCAGTGGTAGCTCAGCGCGTCGACGACCGGGCCCGCCAGCACCAGCCCGACGCCGCCGCCGACGGCGAGCAGCGCTGCCGACGTGCCGATCGCGCCTGCGACCTTGTCGCGCGGGAACTCGTCGCGGATGATCCCGAAGGTCAGGGGGAGTACGCCGCCGCCGATGCCCTGCACCGCCCGCGCGGCGATGAGGACGCCGATGGTGGGCGCGAGCGCGGCCATCAGCGAGCCGACCGCCAACGCGCCGAGCGCGAAGACCAGCATCCGCTCCTTGCCGACCTTGTCACCGATCCGGCCGATGATCGGCGTGAAGACCGAGGCCGACAGCAGGTAGGCGGTCAGCACCCAGGTGACGGTCGCCTGGTCGGTGTCGAGCGCGGCCTCGATCGTCGGCAGGACGGGGTTGACCATCGACTGCAGCAGCGAGAAGGACGAGACCCCGACACAGAGGACCACGAACGTCAGTCGATGGTCGGTCCTGCGGTCGGTCGTTGCCATGGAGCTCCCCGTTTGTCGCCGTACGTGTCCTGGGCCCAACGAAAGGCGGGAGGGTGGCATTCCCGGCAGTGCTACGAGGCGATGGTCACGTCCGCACCAGTCGTACGGCGCCGTCGCGGCGCGGGTCGGCGGCGGCGGCGAGGTGACCGTCCGCCCGCGTGAGGGCGGCGCCGACGCCGCCGTAGTACATGGAGAGGACGTCCTCGGTCTTGACCACCTCGTCCGGCCGGCCGGCGCGGTGCACGTGCACGCGCGGGTGGTTGACGGCCTCCTGGAGGGTCAGCCCGCCGCTCACGAAGCCGGCCAGCACCTGGACGATCGCGGTGGTGATCCGGTCGGCGCCGGGCGAGCCGATCGCGAGCACGGTGCCGTCCGCGCGGCGGCCGACGGTGGGCGCCATGTTGGAGAGCAGCCGGGTGCCCGGCGGGCGGCCGTGCAGCCCACCGGCGTTGAGCTCCTGCTCACCGAGCGTGTTGTTGAGCCAGATCCCCGTGCCCCTGGCGATCATCCCCGAGAAGTAGCCCGACGAGACCGTGACCGCGCACGCGCCGCCGTCGCTGTCGGTCGCGGACACGTGCGCGGTCGAGCCGGACTCCAGGAACCGCCCGGCGTCGCGCTCGAGGTCCTCGCTGTGGTCGAGGACGTCGAGCCGGTGGCCGAGCACGGCGCGCTCGACATCGATCATCCGCGCGACGTCCGCCTCCGTCCATGGGCCCCGCGGGTGGTCGCCGAGCATCCGGAGCATCGCGGCGACGCAGACACCGCCGACCGACGGGGGTGGCGTGGTGGCGAGGTTCCAGTCGCCGATCCGGGTGGCGAGCGAGGGGCGGGTGACGGGCCGGTACGCCGCCAGGTCGGCCGGGCCGAGGATCCCGCCCCGCTCCAGCACGTCGGCGCCGATCAGCCGCCCGAGCTCGCCGGCGTACATGACCGCCGGCCCCTCGGTCGCGATCAGCTCAAGCGACGCGGCCAGGTCGGGCACGACGATCGGCCCGGTGGTCAGCTCGCCCTCTTCGTCGTGCACGGCCGCGCGGCTGGCGTCGTCCCAACCGAAGATGCTGTCGTGGACGTACTCGAGGTAGTAGCGGGACGCCGCGCTCAGCCGGAAGCCGCCGCGGGCCACGTCGATGGCCGGGGCGACCACCTCGCGCCAGGGGAGCAGCCCGTCGCGGCGGTGCGCCTGCTCGAACGC
>JAOPXF010000450.1 GCA_025965295.1 Nocardioides sp. | reverse complement strand
GACGCAGTGACGAGGTACCCGCGATGTCAGTGGTGGGCGGGCATCGGCAGCTCACCCTCGCCGTCGCCACCGGTGGGCTCGACGACCAGGCCGACCTGGGGCACGCGGACGGTGCGCCTGCCGGCCTTGCCGCCGATGATCACCTTGCGCAGCGCGACGTTGTCGTCGGTGGACGACTCGATCAGGCGGTTGCGCGGGTTGGCGATCGTGGCGATGTAGTAGACGCCGTTCTTCAGCTTGCGGAGGTCGAAGGACTGACCGGCGCGGAACTGCGCGTAGGTGTCGCCCCACCCGGCGGCGAGCACCTGGCGCAGGGACAGGGAGTCCTCGTAGCCGCAGTCGGTGGTGAGGTCGGTATTCTCCGGGTTCCAGTCGGCGTCGGGGACGGTGAGGTCGACGGCGTCGGTGTTGGCCAGGCAGAAGGCCTCCTTGCGTGAGACGACCGCGGTGGTCTTGTCGGCGCGCAGCAGCGTGTAGGTCGCGAAGTCGCGGAAGTGCCAGTGCTGGTGGGTCGCCTTGTGGTCGAACTCGAAGCCGCCCACGGGCTGGTAGCCGGTCTGGTTGCCGTCGGCGTCGAAGAAGTACTGGTAGGCGTCCATCCGGTCGGGGGTCTCGCCCTCACCCGTGGCGAAGCCGTCGACGACCAGGGGGCTGTCCCCGGCGTTCCACACGGTGGCCGAGAACTGCAGGAAGTTGCCGTTCGGGGAGGTCTGGATGCCCCAGGCGGGCAGCGAGCGCAGGTCGGGCACCGGTCCGACGGCGCGGCCGCCGGATGTGCCCCGCGGCTCGTGCGCCGCGGGCCGCGCCAGGGAGGAGCGTGGCGTACGGTCCGCGTGGTCGTACTCGACGCCGCCGCCCTTCTCCTTCTTCACCACCATCGTGAGCGAGCGCGACGCGTCCGCGGCCGACAGGCCGAACGCCGCGGCGTACGCCGGAGCGATGGTCGCGGTCACGTGGTAGCGGCCCTTGGTGAGTGTCATCGGCCGGTCCTGGCCGAAGATCGGGGCCGCCCAGCCCTCCTGGATGCCCTGGACCGAGCCGAGGGAGTAGGGGTTGTAGTAGCAGCCGCGCGGGTAGGGCGAGGTCGCCGGCGCGTCGGGGCGGACCCGCTCCGACCAGCCGCTCAGGCAGGCGGAGCGCCTCAGCGTCCGGACCTCGTGGGTGCCGATCTTCTGCAGCTTCACCGTGAAGAACCCGCTGAGCCCGCTGAAGTCCTTCATCGAGCCCTCGGGCAGCGCGACGGTGCCCGCCGTCGAGCGCCACTCGGTGTGGATCCTGTCGTCGTACGACGGCCGGTTGGACCAGAGCTCGAAGGGCTCGCCCTGGGCGATCAGGCGCAGGCCGAGGTCCGTCCACACGTGCTTGCCGTACACGTAGGTGGTGATCTTCGCCGGGGCCCACAGCGTGATCGGGGACGTCGCGTCGGCCCGCGGCGCGGTCTGCTCGGCGCCGGCCGGGACGGCCGCCAGGGCGGGGAGGGTGAGGGCGAGCGCGGCAGCGAGGCCGACGGCCCGGCCGGCCTTCCGGAGCGTGGAGAGGGGCACGGGCGTGGTCCTTCTTCTGGGCGAGACGTGAGTGGGGCTTCCTGAGCGTATGACGCCCACCGGCCGCACATGGTTGCTTCGACCCGCAAGACCCGCACCCGATTGGTCCGGCGGCTGATTACGCTCGTCCCATGAGCACCCAGCAGGACGTCCTGGACGCCGCGGCCCGGGCCCGGGAGGCCAGCCACGGCCTGGCTCTCGCGACCCGTGCGCAGAAGGACCGCGCGCTGCTGGCGATGGCCGACGCGCTGGTGGCCGCCCACGACGACCTGCTGTCGGCCAACGCCGAGGACGTGGTCCGGGCCGAGGCCGACGGCACGCCGCCGAACATCGTCGACCGGCTCCGGCTGACCCCCGAGCGGCTCGCCGGGATGGCCCAGGGGCTGCGGGACGTGGCGGCCCTCCCGGACCCCGTCGGCGAGGTCGTGCGGGGGAGCACGCTCGCCAACGGGCTCGAGCTGCGCCAGGTCCGGGTGCCGTTCGGGGTCGTCGGGATGATCTACGAGGCCCGCCCCAACGTCACCGCCGACGCCGCCGGCATCTGCCTCAAGTCCGGCAACGCCGTCCTGCTCCGGGGCAGCTCCAGTGCCCGGTCCAGCAACGCCGCGATCGTGGGCGTGCTGCGGTCGGCAGCGACGGGCGCCGGGCTCGACCCCGACGTGGTGCAACTGGTGCCCGGCGACTCCCACGACAGCGTCAAGGCGCTGATGCGGGCCCGCGGGCTGGTCGACGTGCTGATCCCGCGTGGGGGAGCGGGCCTGATCCGCAGCGTCGTCGAGGAGTCGACGGTGCCGGTGATCGAGACCGGGGTGGGCAACTGCCACGTCTACGTCGACGCGGCCGCCGACCTCGAGCAGGCGCTCGCGATCGTGCTCAACGCCAAGACCCACCGCACCAGCGTCTGCAACGCCGCCGAGTCGCTGCTCGTGCACGCCGACGTCGCGGACGTGTTCCTGCCGCGGGTCGTCACGGCCCTGCAGGACGCCGGCGTCACCATCCACGGCGACGCCTCCTTCGCGTCGCACGAC
>JAOPXF010000092.1 GCA_025965295.1 Nocardioides sp. | reverse complement strand
CCATCATCGGCAAGGTCGCGGACAACGACGACCCCGACTTCCGCACCCGCGCCATCCTGATCAAGGAGCAGCGCTCCGAGCTGGTCAAGCACCACCTCTGGGTGCTGTGGACCGACTACTTCAAGCCGCCGCACTTCGAGAAGTACCCGCAGCTCCACACGCTGGTCAACGAGGCAACCAAGCTGGCCGGTGCCAGCGGCACCAAGGGCGAGCTCGACGCCGAGGTGGCCGACAAGCTCCTCGCGAAGATCGACGAGATCGCCGAGATCTTCTGGGAGACCAAGAAGGCCTGAGTCACCGCGACACCGTGCGGGGCCGGCCCTCGGGTACACCACCCGAAGGCCGGCCCCGGCTACTCTGCGATGCGAACCACCCCTCACGAAGGACGGCGACATGTCAGTGACCGGGCCTGCCAGCGCTCACCAGGGCGACCGCGCAGACGTCGAGCTACGGCTGCCAGCCGACAGCGCCTACGTATCCGTGCTCCGCACGACCACCGCCGGGCTGGCCGCCCGGCTGGACTTCCCGATCGACGACATCGAGGACCTGCGGATCGCAGTCGGCGAGGCGAGCGCGATGGTGCTGCCCGAGGCCGAGCCCGCCAGCGACCTGCTGTGCCGCTTCTACATGCGCCCCGGCGAGCTGACGGTGTCGGTCGGCGTCACGTCCTCGAGGGCCGTCACCCAGGTGGACTACGACAGCTTCGCCTGGCAGGTCCTCTCCACGCTGGCGACGAGTGCGGCGGCCGACTCCGGCGACGGGTCCTTCACCGTCAGCCTCACCATGGTGTCAGGCCACCTGGGGGCCGGCCTCTGACATGGACGGGGACACGACGCCGGACGACGGCACCGAGCCGCGCGTCCCGACCGCGGTCGAGCTGACCCGACGGCGCAGCGCGGAGCTGTTCGTGCAGTTCCGCGACGCGGAGGCGTCCCCGGCCAGTCGCAACGGCGCCCGCGACCTCCTCGTCCACCTGCACCTGCCGCTGGTCGAGCACTGCGCGCGCCGGTTCCGCAACCGCGGCGAGCCGTTCGAGGACCTCGTCCAGGTCGGCACCATCGGGCTGATCAAGTCGATCGACCGCTTCGACACCGATCGCGGCGTGGAGTTCTCGACGTACGCCACCCCCACGATCATCGGCGAGATCAAGCGCTACTTCCGCGACAAGGGCTGGGCGATCCGGGTGCCGCGCAGGCTCCAGGAGCTGCGGATGCAGATCGGTGCCGCGACCGCGGAGCTCACCCAGAGCCTCGGCCGCTCACCCACGCCCCGCGAGCTCGGCGAGCTGATCGGCTGCACGGTCGAGGAGATCATCGAGGGCATCGAGTCCAGCAACGCCTACTCGACGCTGTCCCTCGACGCGACCGACGACAACGACGACAACACCTCCACGATGCTCGACGCCCTCGGCATCGACGACCCGGGCCTCGAGCACGTGGAGATCCGCGAGTCGATCAAGCCGCTGCTCGACCGGCTCGAGCCGCGCGAGAAGAAGATCCTGCTGCTGCGGTTCTTCAAGAACATGACCCAGTCCCAGATCGCCGAGGAGATCGGCGTCTCGCAGATGCACGTGTCCCGCCTGCTCAACCGCACCCTCGAGCAGCTGCGCGCCTCGCTCGAGGACTCGCGCTAGTCCAGGTGTCCCTGGGGATCGTCGGAGAGGGCGTCGATGCTCGCGGGGTGCAGCACGCCCGCCACGACGACCAGCGCGACCACGGCGAGGACGATCGCGACGACCGTCGTGCTGCCCCCGCGGAAGCTCCAGGCGACGCCGAGCTGGATGAGCTGGGTGAGCACGATCGGGCTGCGTGCCCAGGACCGGCCGCGGGTCACGGCCCACGCGCAGAAGACCAGCGCCGCGCCGTACACGACGAAGAACGCGGTGGTCGTGACGCCCATCAGGACGCGGCCCGACGAGAGGCTGCCGAGCTCCAGCACCGACAGCAGGAGCAGCAGTCCGCCCTCCACGGCGACCAGCGAAGCGGCCACGACGAGGGGGGCGGGGGCGTCCGTCCGGAGGGAGCTCACGGCCCAAGCCTAGGTGGGTGTGATGAGCGTGACGAAAGAGAGTGCCCAAAGGGGTTGTTTAACGGTCCAAAGGTTGCCAACCTTGTGGATGCGCCTCGTGAACGGGTTCACATCCGTGGGCACGAGCGCGCCCGCAGGACTTGCCTCCCCTGGCCTGCACATCTGTTGTGGAAAGTAGGGATCCCCCAGCCATGGATTGGCGCCACCGTTCCGCCTGCCTCGACGAGGACCCGGAGCTGTTCTTCCCGATCGGCAACACCGGTCCGGCCATCCTCCAGATCGAGGAGGCCAAGCAGGTGTGCCGACGCTGTGAGGTGCGCGAACAGTGTCTCGCGTGGGCGCTCGAGGCTGGTCAGGACCACGGCGTCTGGGGTGGTCTGAGCGAGGACGAGCGGCGCGCGCTCAAGCGCCGCAACGCCCGGGCCCGAGTCCGCACCGCATAGTTCCAGACCCTCACTCCAGGGGTACGTCGACCGCGACCCGGGTGCCCGGCCCCTGCGGGACGGGTCCGAGCGTGAGCTGACCCCCCAGCTCGGCCTCCACGAGCGTGCGCACGATCGAGAGCCCGAGGCTGGTCGACTCGTCCAGGTCGAAGCCCTCGGGCAGCCCGCGGCCGTCGTCGTCGACCGTGAGGTGGAGCCGGCCCACGAGCCGGTGCACCGTCACGACGATGCTCCCGGCCCCGTCGGCCTCCCCGGCAGGGTCGTAGCCGTGCTCGACGGCGTTCTGGAGCACCTCGGTCAGCACCATGGCGAGCGCCGTGGCCACCTCGGAGGGGAGCACCCCGAACCCGCCGACCCTGTTCATCCGGACCCTCCTGCCGACCGCGCTCACCTCGGTGACCATCCGGCCCAGCCGGTCGGCGAT
>JAOPXF010000387.1 GCA_025965295.1 Nocardioides sp. | reverse complement strand
GAAGTCGCGACCCGCGTGTCGAGACCCGGTGAGGCGAGAGGCGACCGCAACCGGGGTCGACCTGATCGAGCTTGCTGAGCTCTACAGTGCTCGGGATGACCAGCCCCGGCAGCCTGCTCCGAGACGGCGAGTTCGTGCGCTACCTGGTGGCGCGCGGCCTCAGCGTGACGGGCAACGTGGCGACGCTGATCGCGCTCCCGGTGCTGGTCTACCGGGCCAGCAACGACCCCGGGCTCACGGCGCTGGTGGCCGGGTGCGAGGCGGCGCCGTACCTGCTCTTCGGGCTCTTCTCCGGTGCGCTCACCGACCGCTGGAACCGCAAGCGGGTGATGGTGGTGGCCGACCTGTCGAGCACCCTGCTGCTGGCCACGATCCCGCTGGCGGCCTGGCTCGGCACGGTGACGGTGCCGCACGTGCTGGCCGTGGCCTTCCTCGGGCCGACGCTCGGGGTCTTCTTCGACGGGGCGGTCTTCGGGGCCGTCCCCACCCTCGTGGGCCGCGCACGGATCCCGAGCGCGAACTCCATCACCTGGTCGGTCCAGAGCGTGATCGAGATCGTGGTCCCCTCGGTCGTGGGTGCCCTGCTGGCGGTCCTGGACCCGGCCTGGCTGCTCGGCTTCGACGCGCTCACGTTCGCCGCCTCGGCGGCCCTGGTGGCGGGCATCTCGCGGCCGATGTACGACGCCACCCGGGCCCGGGGCCCGTTCACGGTCGGCCAGGTGTTCCGCGACATCGGCGAGGGGCTGCGCTACCTGGTCCACCACGGCGGCGTGCGGACGATGACGATGATCGGCTTCGTCCAGTGCCTCTCGCTGGGTGGCTACATGGCGCTGAGCGTGGTGTGGATCGACCGGGTGCTCGGGCTGGGCACGGAGGGCTGGCGCTTCGGCGTCACCTACGCCGCCTGGGCGCTCGGCGGGCTGGCTGCCTCCCTGGCGCTGCCGCGCGTGGTCGGCCTCGTCACCCCGGCGCGGATCACGCTCGTGTCGCTCCCCGTCGCGGCTGCCCTCGGTGTCGTCGTGTCCCGGATCCAGACCTGGTGGGTGGCGGCACCCCTGATGGTCCTCTGGGCCGCCGCGGCCACGCTGGTCACGATCAACTCGATCACCTACCGCCAGCAGGTCACCCCGGAGCACCTGCTCGGCCGGGTCAACACCGCGGGCCGGATGCTGAGCTGGGGGTTCGGGTCGACCGGCGGAGCGCTCCTCGCCGGGGTCGTCGTGGGCCCGCTCGGCCTGCGGCCGACGATGCTCGCCTTCACGCTGGTCAGCCTCGTGGGCGTCGTCGTGGCCTGGACCTCGCCGCTGCGCGGGACGGCCGACGAGCGGCCCCCGAGCGCCACGGTCTCCGCGTAGGCTCCCCTCGTGCTCACGACCCGCCACGGCGTCCGCCCCCTCGGCGCCGGCGACCTCGACGCCTTCCTGGCCCTCGCCGGACTCGATCCGGTCGTGAACGTGTTCGTCGACTACCGCGCGCGCACGACCAACCTCGAGCCCCGCTGGCTCGGCGGCGAGATGTGGGGCCGCTTCGAGGGCGGCGAGCTGCGGGCCGCCTGCCACGTGGGCGCCAACCTGGTGCCCGTGCAGGCGACCGCCGAGGACGCCGAGGCGTTCGCCGAGCGGGCGCTGACCCGCGGGCGCACGGTCTCCACGATCGTCGGGCCGCACGATGCCGTCGAGGTCTTCTGGAACGGCGTCGCGTCCGGCTGGGGCCGCCCGCGCGACGTCCGCTGGAACCAGCCGCACCTCGAGATCTCCGGCCCGCCGGCCATCGCCCCCGACCCGCTGGTGCGGCGTACGACGCGACACGACATGGCCGAGCTCTACCCGGCGTGCGTGGCGATGTACACCGAGGAGGTCGGTCTCTCCCCGGAGGCCGGCGGTGGCGCCGAGCTGTACCGGGCCCGGGTCACCCAGCTGATGAACCGTGGCTGGTCGTTCGCCCGCTTCGACGACGACCGGCTGGTCTTCAAGGCCGAGGTCGCCTGCGCGACGCCGTACGCCGCCCAGATCCAGGGCGTCTGGGTGCCGAAGGACCGTCGCGGCGAGGGTCTCGCGGCCGCCGGCATGGCCGCCGTCGTCGACCTCGTGCGCCGCGAGGTGGCACCGGTCGTCTCGCTCTACGTCAACGACTGGAACGAGCCCGCCCGGCGCACCTACGACAAGGTCGGCTTCCGGGAGACGACCCGCTTCGCGACCGTCATGTTCTGAGCTCGGGCTACCGTGACGTCGTGAGCCTCTCCAGAAGCACGGCCGGCCTCGCCGGGATCTTCGCCGTCAGCGGCACCGTCCACCTGGTCCGGCCGGAGGTCTACGAGCCCCTGATGCCGGGCTGGGTGCCCGCGCACCGCGAGGTGATCCTCGGCAGCGGAGTGGCCGAGTTGGCCTGTGCCGCGGGCCTGCTGCACCCGCGCACCCGCTCGCTCGCCGGCTGGGCGAGCGCCGCGCTGCTCCTGGGCGTCTTCCCGGGCAACATCAAGATGGCGGCCGACTCGACCCGCTCGCGGAAGACCGGGCTCAAGGTCGCGGCCTTCGCCCGGCTCCCGCTGCAGCTGCCGATGATCCGGGCTGCTCTCCGGGCCGCCCGCCAGGGCTGAGAGCGGCTCAGTACTCGACGGCGACGACGTCGCTCGCCCGTTCACAGTCGGCCAGCCGGCACCGGACGACGGCGGAGGCGCCGCGCCGGGTGGTGTCGAGCAGCAACCGCGACCCGGTCTCCCAGCGCACCCGGCCGAAGAACCCGGTGCGGTAGTGCGCGAGGTCGCCGCCGTGGATCCGGCGCACGTGCACGTCGGCCGCGGCGCCGGTGAGGTCGATCGGGAAGGTCGCCAGGCGCCTCCCGCCGGGCGCGAAGGCCTGCACGCGCTCCCGGCACGAGCGCCAGAGCACCTCCCGCGGCGTCGAGAGCGACCGTACGACGCTGCAGCCGCCGAGCTCGGCCGGTCGGGTGAACGTGGCGAACCGGTCGGCCCGGATGTCGGCGACGTAGCCGGTCCGCCCCAGCACCCGCTGCGCGCGGTCCCGCTCCGTGTCCCACCACAGCGTCCGGGCCGGGCCGGACCCACCGAGCAGGACGCGGTGGCCGGCCGCGTCGAGCACGGCCACGTCGCCACCGAAGAGCCGGCTGAGCACGAGCCGGCCGGTCCGCGCGTCCAGCACCCGCACCCGGGTGTCGCCGCGCCTGGCCGGCCACGCGGCGACGACCCGGTCGCCCTCGTCGCTGAGGATCCCGTCGTAGAGGCGGGAGCCCCGGCCCAGCACGCGCGCCGACCCGTCCGTCCGGACCCGGACGATCCGCACGTGCGCGGTCCCGCCGGGGTTGCTCGCCCGGACGACGTACGCGTCCCCCGAACGACCCAGGAGCCGGAACCAGCCGGCCCGCACCGGGATGCGCAGGTCGCCGTCCACGATCGTGCTGCCGTCCAGGTGCGGCAGCGCCTCGTCGGCGCCGCGGTCGAGGTGGGCCGGCCGCAGCTGCGTGACCGGAGCCGGCTCTGCCGCGGAGACGGGAGCCGCCACCGTCATCAGCCCGGCAGTGAGGAGGCCGGACAGGGTCGTGCGGGTCCGGCTCGCGTGGAGCCTCATCGCTGGACGCGCGGCGGCTGGGTCGTGCGCAGGCCGGTCGCCCGTTCGCAGTCCGTGAGCCGGCAGCGGACCGTGGCCGACTTCTCGGAGCCGTGCGTGTCGAGCAGCAGCTGCTGCGCGGACTCCCATGTCAGCGCCCCGAACCAGCCGTCGACCGTGTAGCGCGCCAGCAGTCGCCCGGTGGTCCGGCGCACGTGCACCTGGTTCGGCCCGAGCCCGTCGGTGAGGATGTGGATGGTGGCCGCCCGGCGTCCGTTCGCCGCGAAGGTCTGGACCCGCTCGTCGCACGACTTCCAGAGCCGCGTGTGCACCGCGGACAGCCGGGCGGTGACGCTGCAGCCACGACGGTAGGGGTCACCGGTGTAGAAGGCGAGCAGGTCGGCGCCGATGTCCGCGTTGTATCCGGTCCTGCCCAGGATCCGCCGGGTCGTGTCGCTCGCGACGTTCCACCAGAAGGTCGCGTTCGGGCCCCAGCTGCCGAGCAGCATCCGGTCACCCTCGAGGTCGAGGATCATGACCGAGCCCGGGAACCGCCGGTCGCTCTCGAGGTGTCCGTCGAAGGCGTCCCAGACCCGCACCCGGCTGCGTTCGCCGTTGTGCCCGGTGGCCAGCCCGATCCGGGCGCCGTCGCCGGAGAGCACCTGCTCGAAGATCGCGACGCCGCGCAGCAGGGGAGTGCGGTCGCCCTCGGGCGTGATCCGGAAGGTCCGGAAGCGCTTCGAGCCGGTCTTGTCGCTGGTGCCCACGACGTACGACCCGCCGGAGGTGCCGAGCAGGGTCACCATGCCGGCCCGGATCCGCAGCCGGGTGTCGCCGTCGACGACGGTCTTGCCCTCCAGGTGCGCCATCGCGATGTCGGGGCCGCGCTCGAGGCGGGCGGGCCGCAGCTCGGTCTCGGGCACGGCGGCCGAGGCCGGGGCCACGGCCGTGAGCAGGAGGGTGGCGGCGAGGGCGAGGGTGAGGCGGGTGGTCTTCAACACGGTCTCCCGAGGGTCTGCCGGGGCGGCTCCCGGTGTCACGAGGATGACGCGTCCGGCCGTGATTTGGTTGTGCTCCCGCACCGACCGTTACTGGTTCGCGGCGGCGGCGGGCGCACAAGTAGCCTTGCGCCATGATCCTGCGGATGTCGAGCCTGTTCGTACGCACCCTGCGCGACGACCCCTCGGACGCCGAGGTCCCGAGCCACCGTCTGCTGGTCCGCGCGGGCTACATCCGCCGCGCCGCCCCCGGCATCTACACCTGGCTGCCGCTCGGCCTGCGCACGCTGCGCCGGATCGAGGCGATCATCCGGGAGGAGATGGACAGCATCGGCGCGCAGGAGCTCAGCTTCCCGGCGCTGCTGCCGCGCGAGCCCTACGAGGCGACCGGCCGCTGGACCGAGTACGGCCCCAACATCTTCCGCCTCAAGGACCGCAAGGGCAACGACTACCTGCTCGGGCCGACCCACGAGGAGATGTTCACCCTTGTGGTGAAGGACCTCTACTCGTCGTACAAGGACCTGCCGCTCTCGATCTACCAGATCCAGACGAAGTACCGCGACGAGGCACGCCCGCGCGCCGGCCTGCTGCGCGGCCGCGAGTTCGTCATGAAGGACTCCTACTCCTTCGACGTGAGCGACGCCGGCCTGGAGGCCAGCTATCAGAGGCATCGCGACGCCTACATCCGGATCTTCGACCGGCTCGGCTTCGAGTACGTCATCGTCTCTGCCATGTCGGGCGCGATGGGCGGCTCCATGTCCGAGGAGTTCCTGGCCGCGGCCGAGAACGGCGAGGACACCTACGTGCGCTGCAGCACCTGCGACTACGCCGCGAACGTCGAGGCCGTGCGTGTGCCGACGCCCGCGCCGTCGTCGTACGACGACGCGCCGGCTGCCCACGCGGAGCAGACACCGGACACCCCGACGATCCAGACGCTCGTCGACCACCTCAACGACGCCTTCCCCCGTGACGACCGGTCCTGGACCGCGGGCGACACGCTCAAGAACGTGATCGTGGTGCTCCGCCACCCCGACGGCGTCCGCGAGCCCCTCGCCATCGGCGTGCCCGGTGACCGCGAGGTCGACCTCAAGCGGCTCGATGCGCAGGTATACCCCGCGGAGATCGAGGCCTTCGACGAGAAGGACTTCGCCGCCCACCCGATGCTCGCGAAGGGCTACATCGGCCCCGGCGTGCTGGGGGAGAAGAACGAGTCCGGCATCCGTTATCTCGTCGACCCGCGGATCGTCGAGGGCACCCGTTGGGTCACCGGCGCCGACGTCGACGGCAGTCACGTCCTCGACCTGGTCGCCGGCCGCGACTTCACCCCTGACGGGACCATCGAGGCCGCCGAGGTCCGCGAGGGTGACCCCTGCCCCAACGGTGACGGCACGCTCCACACCGCACGCGGCATCGAGATGGGCCACATCTTCGCGCTCGGCCGGAAGTTCGCCGACGCGCTCGACCTCAAGGTGCTCGACGAGAACGGCAAGCTCGTCACCGTCACCATGGGCTCCTACGGCATCGGCGCCTCACGTGCGGTCGCGGCGATCGCCGAGGGAACCCTCGACGAGGTAGGCCTGTCGTGGCCCCGTGAGGTCGCCCCGGCCGACGTCCACCTGGTCGCCGCCGGCAAGGACGAGCACGTGCTCGCGACCGCCGAGCGGATCGCCCACGAGCTCTCCGCGGCTGGTGTCGACGTGCTCTTCGACGACCGGCTCGGCAAGATCAGCCCCGGCGTGAAGTTCAAGGATGCCGAGCTGATCGGCGTCCCGACGATCGTCGTGGTCGGCAAGGACCTCGCGACCGACGGCTCCATCGAGGTCAAGGACCGCGCCTCGGGCGGCAGCGAGCAGGTCCCCGCCGACCGGGTCGTCGACCACGTGGTCGCCCTCGTGCGCAGTTGAGCCACCAGTCGCGGATCACCTGTCCGCAGCTCGCCGCGAAGGTGACCACGGCAGACGTGGCCGCGGGCTTCGTCGAGAACGGACACTCGGTGGGGATCAGCGGCTTCACGGGCGCCGGCCACCCCAAGGCGGTGCCGGCCGCGCTCGCGGCGCGCATCGAGGCCGCCCACGGACGCGGTGAGGAGTTCCGGATCGGGCTGTGGTCGGGGGCCTCCACGGCTCCCGAGGTCGACGGCCTGCTGGCCTCGGTCCACGGAGTCGACAAGCGCCTGCCCTACCAGTCGGACCCGGCCATGCGCGCCCAGATCAACGCGGGCAAGGTCGACTACGTCGACACGCACCTGAGCCACTCGGCCCAGCACATGTGGTTCGGCTTCTACGGCAACCTCGACGTCGCGGTCGTGGAGGTCGCCGCCATCCTGCCCAACGGGCTCCTGGTCCCCGGCAGCTCGGTCGGCAACAACACGACCTGGCTCGACCGGGCCGACAAGGTGATCCTCGAGGTGAACAGCTGGCAGCCCCGCGACCTCGAGGGCTTCCACGACATCTACTACGGCACCGCGCTGCCGCCCCACCGCTTCCCCCTGCAGCTGACGCACCCGATGCAGCGGATCGGCGACCCCTACCTGCGGGTCGACCCGGCCAAGGTCGTCGCGGTGGTCGAGACCGACGGCCCCGACCGGAACACGCCGCTGAGCGCGCCCGACGAGGACTCGCGCGCGATGGCCGACCTGCTCGTCGACTTCCTGCGCCACGAGGTGCGCGCCGGCCGGATGCCACCCCACCTGCTGCCCCTCCAGAGCGGCGTCGGAAACGTGGCCAACGCGGTCATGGCGGGGCTGGTCGACAGCGAGTTCGAGCAGCTGACCGCCTTCACCGAGGTGATCCAGGACGGCATGCTCGACCTGCTGGACAGCGGCAAGCTCCTGTCGGTGTCGGCGACCTCGTTCGGGCTGTCGCCGGTCGGCGTACGCCGATTCCTCGACAACGTGGGCTCCTACAAGGGCCGGATCCTGCTGCGCAGCGAGGAGATCTCCAACCACCCCGAGCTGGTCCGGAGGCTCGGGGTCATCGCGATCAACGGGATGATCGAGGCCGACATCTACGGCAACGTGAACTCCACGCACGTGATGGGCTCGAGCATCATGAACGGCATCGGGGGCAGTGGCGACTTCGCCCGCAACGCCTTCCTCAACTTCTTCGTGTCGCCGTCGACCGCCAAGGGCGGCGCGATCTCGTCGATCGTGCCGATGGTCAGCCACGTCGACCACACCGAGCACGACGTGCACGTGCTGGTCACCGAGCAGGGGCTCGCGGACCTGCGCGGACTCTCGCCGACGGACCGGGCGGACCGGATCATCGCCACCTGCGCGCACCCGAGGTTCCGCGACCGGCTCACCGACTACGTCGAGCGCGCCAAGGCGGCTCGTCCCCAGGCCCGGCACACGCCGCACCTGCTGGGGGAGGCGCTGTCCTGGCACACCCGCTACCTCGAGACGGGGCAGATGTGACGAGCACCGTCGAGGCCGTCATCTTCGACTGGGGCGGCACGCTGACCCGCTGGCACGACGTCGACTTCCACGCCGAGTCGGCGGCGCTGGCCCGGGCGGTGGTCGACGCCCACCACGACCCCGACGAGATCACCGCACGCCTCCTGCGGGCCGGCGAGGTCGTCTGGGGCCGCTCGCGCGACCACCAGCAGAGCTCGACCGTGGCCGACCTGTTCGCGGAGGCCGGGCTCGACCACGACCCGGAGCTGCTGTCGGCCTACTACGAGTTCTGGGACCCGCACACCCGCACCGACCCCGAGGTCGGCCCGCTCCTCGAGGCGTTGCGCGCCGACGGGATCCGGGTGGGTGTGCTGTCCAACACGATCTGGCCTCGGGCCTTCCACGAGGCCATCTTCGAACGCGACGGCGTGCGGCACCTGATCGACGGCGACGTCTACACCAGCGAGATCCCGTGGACCAAGCCGTCGCCGCGGGCCTTCGCCGCCGCGATGGACGCGGTCGGCGTGACCGACGCCGGTCGCTGCGTCTATGTCGGGGACCGGCTCTTCGACGACATCTGGGGCGCCCACAACGCGGGCATGCGGGCCATCCACGTCCCGCACAGCAGCATCCCGCCGAGCCAGGTGGGCCACACGGAGGGCGAACCCGATGCGGTGGCGCACCGGCTGTCCGACGTGCACGGGATCATCGCCTCCTGGACCTGACCGGTCATCAGACCACCTTCAGGTTCCTGCAATGCACACACTCGCAGGGGTCCAGGTCTCGGTATCCGGACGAATCCGGGGGAGGGTCGTCGGGCAGGTGCTGCCAGACCCCGGCAGCCACGACCGTGAGGACATCCCTTCATGCGCATCTCGGACACTCTTCGACTGGCCGCCGCGGCCACGCTCGGAGCCGCCACGTTGACGATCACGGGGCTCGCCGCGCCCGCCTCCGCGCAGGTGCCGGCCTCGGACTCCGGCTGCCTCCAGCAGGGGGCCGCCGACCCGGCCGACGCCGCCCGCGGCGGCCGCGCCGGACTCGACCACCGGGGCATCTCGCTCGAGCAGCAGCGGGCGATCGAGAAGCGCACCGACAGGATCCTCGCGAACCAGAAGGGCGGCCACCGGGCGGCCGCCGCGCTGGCCGCCAGCGTGCCGGTCTACGTGCACGTGATGCGTGACGCCAACGGCAACGGCGACGTCACCGCCTCGCAGATCAGCCAGCAGATCGCCGTCCTCAACAACAGCTACGGCGGCGGTGGCGGCTCGGGAGCCGTCGACACCGGATTCACGTTCTACCTGGCCGGCACCGACCGCTACAACAACACCCAGTGGCACCAGGACCTGCAGAGCGCGTCGTACCGCTCGCAGACCCGCCTCGGGGGGGCGAACGCGCTCAACATCTGGCTCGTCGACTTCAGCTACCTCGGCATCGCGACCTTCCCCTGGGACTACTCCTCGAACCCCGACATCGACGGGATCCGGGTGCAGTACACCTCGCTGCCCGGCGGCTCGGCGACCAACTACAACTACGGCGAGACCGCCACGCACGAGGCCGGGCACTGGCTCGGGCTCTACCACACGTTCCAGGGCGGCTGCACGAGCACGAACGACGAGGTGGCCGACACCCCGGCGCAGGCCAGCTCCACCAGCGGCTGCCCCGAGGGCCGGGACTCCTGCTCCCTGCCGGGGCTCGACCCCATCCACAACTACATGGACTACAGCTACGACACCTGCTACACGATGTTCACCTCCGGGCAGAGCTCCCGGATGTCGCAGATGTGGTCGGCCTACCGGGCCTGAGCCCCGGGGTCGGCCCGGCCCGGTGCGGGCGGCCGTCCCGTTTGCAGGTTTCTGCATTGCACACATGTGAGGAACCACGGACGTCGCGTTCCGCAGCGGGCTGCTGCATGGTTGTGCAGGAGGCAGTTCCGTCGGTCCCCCCCACATCGGGCGGAGCTCCTCGCCCGGCCTCGTTGTCCAGGCCTGTGCGGTCCGCGTTACTCGTCCACTCCGGGGAGCATCTCGGGAGTTCCCCGGAAGACGAGTTCGCGGACCGCTGTGTGTGTCAGCACCTCCACGGCCCAGCGTCGCCTCGGGCCCACGGTGTTGGCGACCACCCAGGCGTACGTCGACGCGCACGACCTCTCCAGGTCCAGCGCCGCCCGGGTCACGCCCGCCGGCGTCGCGAGGCCGCCGGGGAGCTCGTAGGCCGCCGCCGAGGCCACCGGTGTGCCACCGAGCCCACGGATCTCGCGGTCCAGGAGGTCCCGGCGCGAGCGGTGCTCGGCGTAGGCCGACGACACGGACGCGAACAGGGCCGGGGCGGTCGACTGCGACGTCTGGGCCCCCAGGGCGCCGTACACGTAGACCGCGGCGTGCTCCGCGGCCAGCGCGGTCTGCAGCGCCTCGAGGGCGGTCATCCGGACACCCCGGAGTCGGGTGGCGCGGACTGGGCGACCAGCCGCTGGGCGACCGCGGCCGACATCGAGGCGAGCAGCCTCGCCAGGGCGCCGCTCGCGGCCCGCACGGCCGAGTCCGCCAGCAGGTTCTGCGCCAGGCGCTCGCGGGCGCGCACCAGCGCCATCGCCTCCTCGGCGCCGGTGAGCGCCGCACCGGACGCGACCTCCCTGCCCGGCTCGTCGCCGAGCGCCTCGCGGTGCGCGACGTGCAGGGCGCGCAGGTCCGACATCCGGCCCCTCAGTCGCGGGTACTTCGCGCCGACGGCCGAGACCAGGTCGGTGAGCCCGGTGAGCTCGGCCAGGACCTGCCCGACGAGGACCGTGTCCGAGTCCTCGCCGGCCGGCGGCCGGGTGCC
>JAOPXF010000383.1 GCA_025965295.1 Nocardioides sp. | reverse complement strand
TCCCCGCAGCGGCTGGCGGTCGGTGCGGTGCTGAACCTGATGACGCCGTTCACCCCGATGCTGTTCATGGGCGAGGAGTGGGGCGCCACGACCCCGTGGCAGTTCTTCACCTCCCACCCCGAGCACGACCTCGGCGAGGCCACGGCGAAGGGCCGCATCGAGGAGTTCGCGAAGATGGGCTGGGACCCGGCCGTCGTGCCCGACCCCCAGGACCCCGCGACGTACCAGGGCTCCAAGCTGGACTGGTCGGAGCTCGCCACGGGTCGGCACGCCCGGATGCTCGACGTCTACCGGCGCCTCGCCGCGCTGCGGCGGGCCTGGCCGGAGCTCACCGACCCCGCGTTCGCGCAGACGGCCTGCCTGGTCGACGAGGAGGCGCGGACGTTCGAGATGTGGCGCGGCGACCTGCTCGTCGTCGTCAACTTCGGCGACGACGCCGCGACGATCGCCCTCGACGCACCGGGAGAGCTGCTCTTCGAGACGGAGTCGGGTGTCGAGCTGGGCGCCGACGGCCGGCTCACGCTGCCCGCCCACGCGGGCGCGATGATCGGGCCCGGCTGACCGCCCGTTGCGCACGCAATCGTTCAATTGTTGGCGAAAGCACCTGTTCTGGCCGGGAAGCGGTGCCAATCCCAACAATTGAACGGAAACGTGCGCTCGACCCGCTCGATCTGCGGTCGACCGGGCGGCATCGGGGCTGATGCCGGGCCGATCGGCCTGTGCCAGACTCCGGACCATGGCCGGAGTCAGCTACTTCGCCACTGCCGAGGACCAGGCGGCGCTCCTCGACCACCTCGGGGAGCCGGACCAGGTCACGCTGCACCCGTGGCCCGTCGTGCACACGCCCCTGCAGAGGTGGACGCGGGCGCAGGCACTGGCCGCCCGCCAGGTGATGGTCGTACGCCGCGACCTCGGCCCACCCGTCGTGGTCCGCCCCGGTGACGCGGCGATGACCGAGTCGAGCCGGTCCGGCCTCTTCAACCGGCTGAACTGGGAGCGGTTGGCACCATCGGTCGACGAGGGCCTCGTGGACTCGAACGCCTCACCGGTCATGCTCTGGACGCCGGGAGCACACGTCGGCTCCGTCCTGCACGAGAGCTTCCTCGGCTCCCAGGCGGATGCGATGGCGGCGGTGGGCGCAGACTTCGAGCGCTGGGTGACCCGGTCGATGGGATGGATCAGGCGACGCGGGACGAAGGTCTGGGGTCTCGAGCAGGCCAGCACCCGACCGGACCTGGACATCGAGATCGGCCACGTCAGCGCGGTGTACGCGTTGCCGAACGCCTTGTCGGCGCTGGAGAACGGCGCTGCCGGGCGGTGGTGAGGCGTCTCCTGCGTCGCCGTCAGCTCGTGAGGATGACCGTCAGGAGCTCAGCACCCGAGGACACCAGCACAACCTCGTCGAGGAGCGCCTCCCGCTTGCTCAGCGGGACCCGGATCACAAGCGTGTTCGAGTCGTGTAGGCGCACGACGAGGCGGTCGTCGACGTACCACGCCGGACGAGACTCGGTGCCCTTGCGCTTGACCCGAGGCGGCGACTCCGCGTAGCGGCCGACCTCTTCACGTGTCACCCGCGAAGCGTAGGTCAGAGGTCGAGGACGAGCCTGGGGCAGCCGGACCGGGCGCGTGAGACGCACACGAACATCACGTCGTCGGCGGCCTGCTCCTCCGCCGTGAGCAGCGAGTCGCGGTGGTCGACCTCACCGCCCAGGACGCCGGTCTCACAGGTGCCGCAGGTGCCCTCGGTGCACGAGGAGAGGATCGGGACACCGGCCTCCTCGAGGACGGAGAGGACCGAGCGGTCGGGCGGCACGTCGAGGGTGACCCCCGTGTGGGCCAGCTCGACCTGGAAGCCGACGGCCTCGTCACGCGCGCCGAGGTCCTTGGGGGTGAAGCGCTCGAGGTGCAGCGAGCCCGACGGCCAGCCGACGCACGCCGCCTCGACCACCTGGAGCAGCGGCTCCGGTCCGCAGCAGTAGACGAGGGTCTCCGGGGTCGGCCGCAGGATCTCCGGAAGCGGAAGCAGCCCGACCTCGTCCTGGGGGTGCAGCCGCACCCGGTCGCCGTAGGCGTCGACCAGCTCGTCGACGAAGCCCATCGAGCTTCGGCTGCGGCCGCCGTAGTCCAGCCGCCAGTCGGCGCCGGCCGCCTGCGCCTCGGCAAGCATCGGGAGCAGTGGCGTCACCCCGATACCGCCGGCGACGAAGACGTATCGGGGCGACGGCACCAGCGGGAAGTGGTTGCGCGGGCCGCGAACCTCGACCTCGTCACCCACGCCGAGCTTGTCGTGCACGTACGCCGACCCACCGCGGCTCTCCGGCTCGCGCAGCACGGCGACCCGCCACTGCCGGCGCTCCGTCGGGGACCCGGACAGGGAGTACTGCCGGACCAGGCCACCCAGCTCCAGGTCGACGTGGGCGCCCGGCGTCCAGGGCGGCAGGTCTGCGCCGTCGGGGCGGCGCAGCACCAGGATGCGCAGGGCGTCAGCCACGTCCGCGGTCTGCGCCACCACGAGGCTCAGCGACTCCTCGATGTCGGTGCTGCGACTCATGCGCCCACCAGCTGGGGGGCCGGCACGGGCGGCTCTGCGGCGCTCCCGTCGCCGTGCTGGTCCGGGTGGGCCAGCAGCCAGTCCCACAGCTCGACCGGGTCCTGCGCCTCGTGGGTCTGCCCGCACCAGCAGTAGCCGACGAGGATGTCGGTGTTGAGTTTCCAGACCACCCGGTAGACCGAGCGGCCGCTCAGCATCCGCGTGGGTGCGGGCAGGTCGGCACGCACGGGGGCGGGGCCCCCCGTTTCCGCGGCCGTCATGTCGAGCCCACCGGCGAGGGCTCCGGCGTACCGGCCTCGACGAGCTTCTTCAGCAGCCGCCTGGCCGCGAGGCCGCCGGTGTCGATGTTGATGCTGAGCTCCTGATAGTCGTCCTTCTCGGACTCGACCACCCGCTCCAGCACGTCCAGCGCCGCGACGTCCTGCAGCACGACGGTGCGGTTCTGCTCGCTCAGGAACTTCGAGACGCCCTGGTCGTCCAGCGCGAAGTCGCGCGCAACCATCCAGAAGTCGTGGGTCGAGTGCTCCGTCTCCGGGGTGATGGCGTAGACCACCTCGACGTGGAAGGCCTCGTCGTCGGGGCCGTCCTCGGGCGGGTGCACGCCGGCCGGCGCGATCCGGCTGTGCAGCAGGTAGAGGCACGGCGGGTGGTACTCGATGTCCTGCCAGCGGGTGATCCGACACTCGATCCCCGTCGACGTCGCGTAGAAGGGCGGGCACTCGGCGTCGTCCATGTGGCGGCTCACGTAGACGACGTTCGCCTCCTCGTCGACCTCAGTCGTGATCGGCGTCTCGGCCACCTCAGGGGTGCCGATGTAGCCGCCGTGGAGGTAGGTCTCGTGCGAGAGGTCGAGCAGGTTGTCCACCAGCAGCCCGTAGCGTGCCTTCAGCGGCTCCATGCCCCGCACCGTCGTGTAGCCCGCCGCGTCGAGCCAGGGCGCCCGGGGCACCAGCTCGGCGTCCGCCCGATCGCGATCGCCGATCCAGACCCACACCAGAGAGTCCTGCTCGACGACCGTGAACGCGGGCACCCGGGCGGTGCGCGGGATCCGCTTCTGACCGGGTGCCGCGACGCACTGGCCACGCTGGTCGTAGGTGAAGCCGTGGTAGCCGCAGATCACCCGGTCGTCCTCGAGGTGGCTCAGGGAGAGCGGGTAGCGACGGTGCACGCACCGGTCGGCCAGCGCGACGACCTCGCCCTGCGCCGTCCGGTAGAACACCAACGGCTCGCCGCAGATCGTCCGTGCGAACAGCCCGGCCTCGATGTCGGCGCTGTACGCGGCGACGTACCACTGGTTCATGGGCCAGGACGGCATCGGTTTCCTCCAGTTCGTTGATCGGCAGTGCTCACGACTGTGATCGACGACACCCCCTCGGTGGCACACTGTTTCCGTTGGCCGGAAGAGGAGGCACGATGCGGTCCGACCCGCGCTCGCTGAGCACGAAGACACTCGACGTCCTGGCCGCCTTCTCCACGACCCAGCCGCGGCTGATGCTCTCGGAGATGAGCCGGTTGAGCGGGCTCTCGTTGACCACGACCCACCGCGTCGCCCAGGACCTGGTCAGCTGGGGGGCCCTGGAGCGGCGCTCCGACGGCGGCTACCAGGTGGGGCTGCGGCTGTGGGAGATCGCCTCGCTCTCGCCGCGCGGACTCCCGCTTCGCGAGATCGCCCTGCCCGCCATGGAGGACCTCTACGAGGCGACTCACGAGAACGTCCAGCTCGCCGTCCGCGAGGGACTCGAGGTCGTGTACGTCGAGCGGCTCACCGGACGGGGCGCCGTGCGCGTCCTGACCCGGGTCGGCGGACGCTTCGCGCTGCACGCCACCGGGGTGGGCCTGGTGCTGCTGGCCCATTCTCCCGACGAGGTCCAGGAGCAGGTGCTCGATGGTCCGCTGCGCCGCTGGACGGACTGGACGATCACCGACCCACAGCAGCTTCGCGCGGTGCTGGCCGAGATCCGGCGCACGGGAGTCGCGGTCAGCGACCGGCAGGTGACCGACGACGCGTTCTCCGTCGCCTGCCCCATCTACGCCGGGGGCGACCAGGTCGTCGCCGCGCTGTCCGTGGTCGTGCACGCGGACAGCGCCACCACGTCCCAGGCGCTGGCGCCCGCCGTGCGGGCGGCCGCACGCG
>JAOPXF010000370.1 GCA_025965295.1 Nocardioides sp. | reverse complement strand
ATCCGCTCCCCCGTGAGGATGTGGTACTTCGCGCGGGACAGACCGATCAGCCGGGCCAGTCGCTGGGTGCCGCCGCTCCCGGGAATCATGCCGAGCTTCATCTCCGGCAGCGCGAACCTCGACCGGTCGGTCGCGATCCGGATGTCGCAGGACAGCGCGAGCTCGAGCCCGACGCCGAAGCAGTAGCCGTCGATCGAGGCGATCACCGGCTTGGGGCTCCGCGACGGCGCGGTGATGTTGTGCCCGAGGTCGGTGAGGTCGACCGGGTCCACCTCCATGAAGCCCGCGATGTCACCCCCGGACGTGAAGTGCTCGCCCTCGGCCCGGATCACCACGACCTGGACCCGTCGGTCCGCGTCGATCTCGGCGAAGCGCTCGGCCATCACCTGCCGGGTCTCCCAGGTGATGACGTTGTAGCGGCCGTGCGAGAGCGTCAGGTTGGCGACTCGTCCGTCGTGGCTGTGGTCCAGGCGGATCTCGCCTCCGGTGAGCGGCATGTCAGGTTCCCTTCGTGGTGGTGAGCAGGCGGTGGAGCACGTTCCCGTGCAGGGGCAGGGACGTGATCGAGATGCCCTCGGGGGCCAGGGCGTCGGCGACCGCGTTGGCGATCGCGACGGGCAGGCTCATCGAGCTGCCCTCCCCGCATCCCTTGGCACCCAGCCGGGTGAGCGGGGAGGGAGTCTCGAGGTGGTCGCTGACCAGCGGGAAGCAGGCCTCGGCGGAGGTGGGGCACAGGTAGTCCATGAAGGTGCCCGCCGTGGGCTGGCCAGCGTCCGAGTAGGTCAGCTCCTCGAACAGGGCACCTCCCAGGGCCTGGGCCAGGGCACCGTGGACCTGTCCCTCGAGAAGGGTCTTGTTCAAGATGGTGCCGGCGTCGTGGACGCTCGAGACGTTCTCGATGGAGAGCCGGAGGGTCTCCCGGTCGATGCGCACGACGACCACCTCCGCCACGAAGCCGTAGCAGAGACTCGAGTTGATCTGGTCCGTGCGCGACGCGGCCTTCGACTGGGGCGGGCTGAACGCCGCCTCCTCGTAGAGCCGTGCCGGGACCCCGGCGGGCAGGGAGCCCGGGTCCCAGTGCACCAGACCGGCGGCGTGCCGGAACGCCACGGACCGGCTGTGGTCGTCGACGACACGGACCTGCCCGTCCGCCAGCTCGAGGGTGTCGGGGTCGGCCTCGAGCAGCACGCCGGCCGCGATCTTGATCGTCGCCGCTATGCCGTCGGCCGCGGCGAGCAGGGCGCTGGTGAGCAGCGGTGCGAAGCGTGAGGAGTAGCTGCCCGAGCTGATCGTCCAGGGCGTGCTGGCGGTGTCCATCTCGACCCGCGGTCGGACCTGCTCGACGGGGAGGCCGAGGTGCCGGGCGACGATGTCGCGGGCCACCGTGGCGTGTCCCTGCCCCTGGGGGACCGAGCCGAGCAGCACCGAGACGACACCCTGCATGTCGACGCTCACCCGGACGTGCTCGGTCGACCCGGACTTCCCGCGCTTGGCGGTCCGGTCCTGGACGGGGGTCGCCAGGCCGACGTACCCGATGTTCGTGGCGGACGGGTCCACGATGGTGGCCATCCCGATACCCATCAGCTCGCCGTTCTCGCGGGCCACGGCCTGCTCCTTGCGGAGCCGGTCGTACTCCACGTTCTCCAGCGCGAGTTCGAGGGCGCGGTGATAGTCGCCGCTGTCGTAGATGCCCCCGCTCGGAGTGGCGTAGGGGAACTGCTCGGCGGTGACCATGTTGCGGCGGCGTACCTCCGCGGGGTCCAGGCCCCGGTGCACGGCGACATCGTCCATGAGCCGCTCGAGGCCGAAGTAGAGCTGCTGCCCACCGAACCCGCGGTTGAGCCCCGTCGGGGCCTTGTTCGTGACGACCGCCCGCGCCCGGATACCGACCTTGTCGATCCGGTAGGCACCGGTGATGTTGCCGAAGCAGCGGTAGAGAGTGCTCGGCTCGGGCGGGCGGAGGTAGGCGCCGACATTGTCGATCAGGTCGACGCGCAGGGCGTCGATGACTCCGTCGTCGTCGACTGCCGCCTCGAAGGTCATCAGCCGGTCGGAGCCGGACGAGCTCGCCAGGAGGTGCTCGAGGCGGTCCTCGGTCCACCGCACCGGTCGTCCGGCGTGCTTGCTGGCCAGCGCCATCAGCGCGATGTAGGGGTAGACCGCCGACTTGATGCCGAAGCTGCCCCCGATGTCGCCGGGCACGATCAATCGCAGGGACGAGGTCGGGATCCCGAGGGCACCCGCCACGACGGGCGCCATCGAGAAGGGCCCGTGGAAGTTCGACCACGCGGTCACCTCGGGGCCGTCGGCACGGTCCTGCCAGTCCGCGACGACCGAGTAGCACTCCATCGGGGTGGACGAGTAGCGGGGGAACGAGTAGGAGCCGGTGACCGTGTGCGGCGCGGCCGCGAAGGCCCCGTCGACGTCGCCGAAGGAGAAGGTCCGATCCGTGGCCACGTTGCTGTCGGCCCCGTCGTGCAGGCGCGGGGAGTCGTCCTCGAGCGCCTGCTCGGTCCTGACGACGACGGGCAGCGGCTCGTAGTCGATCTCCACCAGCTCTGCGGCATCCTCGGCCAGGTAGCGGTCGGTGGCGACCACCACCGCGACGGGCTCGCCCACGAAGCGGGTCTTGTCGGTCGCGGTCGGGTAGTACGGCGTCGGCGCCTGCACCGAGAGCGGGAACGGGCGCAGCGTCGCGAGCACCTCCTCCGGGCCGATGACAGCGGCCACACCGGGGTGGCTGCGCGCCCGGTCGAGGTGCACCGCCCGGATCCTGGCGTGGGCGTGGGGGCTGCGCACGACGGTCGCGACCAGAGTCCCGGGCAGCGGGTCCAGGTCGTCCATGAACCGGCCGGCCCCGGTGAGCAGGGCGGCATCCTCGATGCGGCTCGCGGTGCTGGGTGGAGTATGTGAGGTCGTCACGAGGTGGTCGCCTCCGAGCTGTCCGCCAGCGCCGCGAAGTCGCCGCTGGTCAGCCTCCGGCGCAGGATCTTGCCGACCGGCGACTTGGGGATCTCCGCGACGACGACGACCCGCTTGGGACGCTTCATCGACGGGAGGCCGGAGGCATCTCGCGCCCAGTCCCGGACCCGCTCCAGCGTCACGGCAGGATCGGAGCCGGCGGGCGCGACCACGAACGCGGTGACCGCGTGACCCCACTTGTCGTCCGGGGTGCCGACGACGATGACCTCGTCGAGGTCGGGGCAGCCGGCCAGGGCGTTCTCGATCTCCTCGGGATAGATGTTCTCCCCGCCGGAGTTGATCAGGTCGTCGACGCGGCCCGACACCCACAGGTCGCCGTCCTCGTCGGTGGTGGCCAGGTCGCCGGTGAAGTACCAGCCGTCGCGGATCGCCGCAGCGTCCGCGTCCGGCCGGTGCCAGTACCCGCTGAACGCCTCCGGGCTGCTCATGGACACCGCGACCTGGCCCTGCTCGCCGTGCGCGACCACCTGGTCGGGGTCCGCGTCGGGGCTCGGGTCGACGAGCCGGACCCGTGAGAACACCCCGGCGCGGCCTGCGCAACCCGGCTTCGCGGCGACGTCGGGACCGATGCTGAAGGTGTAGATCTCCGTGCTGCCGAAGTGGTTGACGAACCGCTCCGGGTGGAGCGTCTCGACCAGCTGCTGCGCCAGGTTCGGCGTCATCGACGCCCCGGCGTACGCCAGCTTGCGCACGGACCACGCGTCATCCAGGCGGCCGGTCTGGAGCAGGGACCAGTAGATGGTGGGCACCAGGTAGAGCGCGGTGACCTGCTCGCGAACGATCAGCTCGAGCGAGGCGTCCGCGTCGAACCGGGCTTGGGGCACCCAGGTGCCCGCCGCCAGCACGCTGGCGAGCAGGCTGCGCAGGCCCATGGTGTGGAACAGCGGCATCACGCCCAGCGTGACCTCCCCCGGCGCGTGCCCGGTCTGCACGAGGTGGGCCAGGGCCGCGTGGTGCTCGGCGCGGTGCGTGCGCGGCACGCCCTTGGGACGCCCGGTCGTGCCGGACGTGTAGAGCATGACGCTCACGTCGTCGTCCGTGGGCGTCGTCCGCACCCGGCTGCCGGGCGCCCGGGCCGCCGCGTCGACCACCGACGCCGCGCCCTCCGGCCGGTCCTCGGCACGACCCGCCCAGACCAGCACGGGAGGACGGTCCACCTGCTCGAGCGCCCGGGTGACCAGGTCGTAGGTCGTCTCGTCGACCGCGACCAGGGCGGGATCGCAGTCGCCGATGCAGTAGCTGAGCTCCTCCACACCGAAGCGGGTGGAGAGTGGCAGCGAGACGGCACCCGCCTTCTGCGCGGCCAGGTGCAGCGTCGCCAGTGGTTCGCCGCCCTGGAGCAGGAACATCGCCCGCGCGCCCTGGGCCGCGCCCAGCGCGCCGAGCGCATGGGCAACGCGCTCGGTCCGGTCGTCCCACTGGGCGTACGTCATGGGGGACGCGCCGCCCACGGCGGTGCGGCGGGGATAGCGCTCCGCGGTCCACCGCAGGGCTGTGGCGAGATCCATGCCGAACATCCCATCGTCTGTTTCATACGGTCTGATTCGTACGTCGGGCACATTACGATACGGTTCGGACCATGTCAACGGGTCGGCTGACCACGACGTCCTATGTGGTCCTCGGGATGGTGGCGATGCGGGGCCCCAGCACGCCGTACGAGCTCAAGCGGGCGGTCAACCACTCGGTCGGGTACTTCTGGCCGTTCCCGCACGCGCAGCTCTACTCCGAGCCGAAGCGGCTGCTCGAGATGGGCCTCCTCGACGTCCACGCCGAGGAGGAGGGCCGGCGCCGCCAGACGTACACGATCAGTCCTGAGGGCGAGGTGGCGCTGCGTTCCTGGCTCGCGGAGCCCACCGTCGAGCAGCTGCAGATCCGCGATGTCGCCGAGCTCAAGCTCTTCTTCGGCGAGTTCGCGCGAGCCGAGGACATCCTCGGCCTGGCCCGGGGTCAGATCGTGCAGCACCAGGACCGGATCGCCGTCTACGAGGGAATGCAGGCGCGGTTCGCCGAGCGCGACGACATCGCCGACCGGATGGTGCCCCTGCGGCTGGGGCTCGAGCTCGAGTACGCCGCCCTGCGCTTCTGGCAGCAGCTGGAGAAGGAACGCAGCTAGCGTCGGACGGAGCGGGTCCGTCGAGCCGGCCTCGCTAGTCGAAGAGGCGGCGCTGCGGCGGGCCGTGGGCGGGGTCCACGCCGTCGAAGAGGCTGCTGACCGACTCGCCGGCGTGCACCCGGGCCATCGCCTCGGCGAAGAGGTTCGCGACCGAGCGCACCTTGAGCTCGGGCCAGCCACCGGGCGGCGGCACCGTGTCGGTGGTGACGACCTCGCTGATCATCGGGTGCCCGCGGAGCCGCTCGAGTGCCTTGCCCACGAAGAGCCCGTGCGTGCACGCCACCGCGGCCTCGGTGCAGCCCTGCTCGCCCAGCCGGTCGAGCAGCTCGACGATCGACCCACCGGTGGCGATCTCGTCGTCGAGGACGATCGCCCGCTTGCCGGCCACGTCGCCGACGATCGCGTCGATGACCACCCGGTCGTCGGCGAGCCGCTTCTTGCTGCCCGCCGCCACCGGCAGGCCGAGCAGCCGGGCGAACTGGGTCGCGGTCTTGGCGTTGCCGAAGTCCGGGGACACGACCACGGCGTTCTCGGGGTCCTGGCCGAGGAAGTGGTCGGAGAGCACGCCCAGCGCGGTCAGGTGGTCGACGGGCACCGAGAAGAAGCCGTGCACCTGCGGCGCGTGCAGGGTCATCGTGAGCACCCGGTCGACCCCGGCCGCCACCAGCATGTCGGCGACCAGCCGGCCCCCGATCGAGATGCGCGAGGCATCCTTCTTGTCCGACCGGGCGTAGGCGTAGTACGGGATCACCGCCGTGATCTGGGCGGCCGACGCACCGCGGGCCGCGTCGACCATCAGCAGGAGCTCCATCAGGTGGTCCTGGGTCGGCGGCACGAGCGGCTGCACGAGGTAGACGTCGCGCTGACGGCAGTTGGCCTGCAGCTGCGCCTGCAGGCAGTCGTTGCTGAACCGGGTCATCTCGACCGACGACAGCTCGACGCCAAGGGCGTCGCAGATCGCCGAGGCGAGTGGTCGGTGAGCGCTGCCGCTGAAGACGACGATCTCACGCACGGCAGGCTCCCTGGAGTCGGTCGGACCGGGTGGTCAGGAGCGTAACCCGTGGCGTCGGCCGCGGCTACGCCCAGAGCTGACCCTCGAGACGGTCCTCCGCCTCGTCGATGGTGCCCTCGTAGGCGCCGGTGGAGAGGTACTTCCAGCCGCCGTCGCAGACGACGAACGCAATGTCGGCGCTCTGCCCCGCCTGGACGGCCTTGGCGGCCTGGCCGAGCGCGGCGTGCAGGATCGCTCCGGTGGAGATGCCGGCGAAGATGCCCTCGAGCTCGAGCAGCTCGCGCACCCGGCGTACGGCGTCACGGGGGCCGACCGAGAACCTCGAGTCGATCAGCTCGGCGTCGTAGAGCTCGGGCACGAAGCCCTCGTCGAGGTTGCGCAGCCCGTAGACGAGCTCGCCGTACCGCGGTTCGGCGGCGACGATCTTCACCTCGGGCTTGGCGGTGCGGAAGAACCGGCTGACGCCCATCAGCGTGCCGGTGGTGCCCAGCCCGGCGACGAAGTG
Organism: Nocardioides sp.; assembly: GCA_025965295.1. GTDB lineage: Bacteria > Actinomycetota > Actinomycetes > Propionibacteriales > Nocardioidaceae > Nocardioides. The sequence continues at coordinate 10 of JAOPXF010000370.1, read as the reverse complement.
GGTGATGCCG
>JAOPXF010000368.1 GCA_025965295.1 Nocardioides sp. | reverse complement strand
CACATACGACACCATTAAGGTCGCAGACGCTTTCTGACGTACTTCAAGTAGAGACTCTTGGCCGCGGGATAACGTCGGTGGTCTAGAGCCTTTCTGCCCATTCGCAGCCGAAGACCAGTTCGCGAGTCCTACTGAGGCGTCCTACGCACTCTGTTGGAGTACGGAGCGAGCGTATTCATAGTGAAAGGGCTCGCATGGGTCGGCGTTCCTGGTTCAACAACCTCCTCAACCTCCCTGCACGAGACCGCCGCAGGCGATTCAGCAGCACGGGCTGTCCTCGTCGCACGCTTGCGTGGGACAGGACGGAACTTACCGCCGATAACTGACATTATGTCAGGTGACGGATGGAGAGGGCCACGGATCGATCATGCTGCCCACCTCAGTCACTTCCCCGCCCCTCACCATCGACCGTCCTGACGGATCAAGGCGTGACCCGGCTGCGAAGCAGCGCCAGGGCCGGTGAGAAGCGTCCCTGGCGCGCAGGCCATCGGCCTGCGGATTGGTCACAAACCGCAGACTCCAGGCCTCAGAACCCGGGGTTTGTGACCAATCCACGGGTGGGTGGGCCCGGGGCGGCAGCCGCCCGGGCGCTGACCGCCAGTACTCGGCGGGCGTGTCGGTCGCCCTCCCAGCAGAGTCGGCTGGTTTGGCGGCGTGCCTGCCAGGGAATGCGTGGGTGACGGCCCCTCTGCGTGACGCCCCTCTGCGGAAGGCACCACCATGGCCCAGGGCATACCGTCGGATCTCGAGAGCAGGTTGTCGTGACCGACTGGCGGCCAGCCCTGCGCGCGTGCGCCGCCGGTGTGCTCGTGCTCGGCTCGGTCGCCTGCGGCAGCGACGACGACCCGATACTGGCTGGAAAGTCCTGTTTCAGGAGCCAAACGTTGACAAGTAACTGTGGCCGGAGCGGCGCCGGCGCATGTGATCTGACGCGGGCGACCCCACAGCGCCGGGCTTGAGCGGACGAACTCAACCCTGGGCCGCTGGTTTCGATCGTCGCTATCGCACGTTTGAAGCATCAACGACGTTGCCGGCGGCGACCAGCCGCCACATGGAGGCCGAGCACGTTGAGAAGCGCTGCGCAGGTCAACGCGAGGATGCCAAGGGCATCTGTGGTGACCTGAAACCAGCTTGCTAGATCACCGGTCGTGGTTGAGGTGCAGTCGCCACTAACTGTGCATCGTAGCGAGCCTGAACTCTCGGACGGATTGGCACCGGGTACAAGAGCCAGGAGTCCGTAGGCCACGTAGTACGCCGGTAGGGCGATCACGCTCGCTGGCAGCGATAGCAGTGCTGCCAGCAAGATCACGGTTGTCGATTCGCGGACGAATCCCGCTGTGGCAGTGACGGCCACAGTCACGACGTAGGCCGATGCCATCAGCGCCTGCCAGGTGCTCCACCTCCGGCCTGGGCGCGCTCCAGTCATTTCGATCCTCCAACTCATCTCGGGCCGCCGACTGGCTTCAGGGCCGTCGGCGAGCGGAAGTGACGATCCAGCTCGTTTGCGTAGCGTCGGCCCAGGGAGGTCCCCTGCCCGGCCACCCAGTCGCTGAAGCCGATGGTTCCGGTCGATGGGCTTGCCGAGTCGGCGAGGCCATCCGCCATCGCGTGGTATTCGTCTTGCGTGAGCAGCGTGTCGCGCAGCAGCACGCTCAACGCGCTTGCGATCCCTGTGAGGAGTGGACCGGGAACCCGCACCACGAGAACGTGGCTGCCGACAGCTGTTCGGACGGCGTCGACGAGCTCGCGGAACGTAGGACTCTGGGGCCCGACGGCATCCACGGTCAGGGTGTCCCGGCGGGATCCGAGGTCGACGCACAGCCTTGCTAGGTCCTCGACGTGGATGCCGCGCACTCGGTAGTCGCCGCGTCCGCCCATAGCGAAGACCGGTAGGTGCCGGAGCAGCCAGGCGATGTTGTTCACGAGCACGTCATCACCGCCGAACAGGATCGCTGGCCTGACGATCGCATGCGAGATGCCTGTCTCCGCGAGGATCTGTTCAACCCGGGCCTTGCCGCGAAAGTACGGGTAGGGCGAGTCCAGGGACGGGTTCGTGATCGACACGTGCACGATGCGTTCGATGCCGGCCTTGGCTGCGGCAGCGAACAGCGTGCGGCTATTCGCTATGGCCACGTCGTGGTCGACCCGATCGTGCGCGAACCGTACCCAGTAGGTGTTGTAGAGGGTGTGTGCGCCCCGCATGGACTCGGCCAGTTGGGCCGGGTCCGCGAAGTCCAGAGGCCTCACTTCGACCTCTGTCTCATCGGGTGCCCTCTCGGGGTGCCCTGTCAGCGTTCGAACGCGGCGTCCCAGCGCGTGCAGCTCCCGCGTGATCGCGACTCCGGAGTAGCTGAACGCTCCGGTGACCACGTCGAAAGGTTCCGGCGCGGTGGTCATGCGGGATCACCCTCCGCTTCGGTGCCGGCCGGGAATGCGGTCTGGGTCAAGTCCAGTAGGGCGGCGATCTGGCGTGCGCGCTCGAACAAGGCGAGGGCCGCCGCACGATCGCCGTCCAGGTTGGCAAGCAGCTCCAGGCCGAGGAACCCGGCCATCACCGCGTGAGCGATCTCCCGGGCTGGAGTCATGTACTCGACCGGTGAGCCGCGCACCGCTTTGCGCACCGCCGACTCGGCGAAGTCCCGCCAAGGAGCGAGCCTGGCCCTCACCTGCTCGCCAAGCCCGGGAGTTGACTGAGCGCCGGTGATCATCTCCACCAGTACAGCCACGTATCCAGCGTCGAGGTCCTCACTGAATATCTCCTTCGCCGAACCGATGATGTCGGTCAGTGAGACGGACCTGTCGAGGATCTCGGCGTAGGCCGCGAGCCGACGGGCGCTGACGTCATCCAGAGCGGCCAACAGCAAGTCCGTCACGGACCCGAAGTGATAGAAGACCAGCGCCTGGTTGCACCCGGCGCGATCGGCGATCTCGCGTGCGCTCGCCCCCGCGAAGCCGACCTCGCGAAGCGCGTCAATCGCTCCCCCGACCAGTGCTGCGCGAGTCTGGGTCGACCGTTCGATGCGCCGGTCGGATGTCACTGCCCGCCGCGGCCCGGATGTAGCCATGTTCACCTCGCTACTGTTGAGCAGATAGATTGAGCAATTGCTCAACAATAGCTGAAAGCTCGGCGGTGATCCAGAGGCCTTTGCCGACTGCCACTATCCCGGGACGCTGCTACGGCCGGGAAGAGGCCGGAGCCTGAAGATGAGGATGCCGAGGTACTTGTTCATCCACTCCTGCTTGTGCGGGTAGCGGCTCGGGCGTCCTCGGACAGCTGCGGCTCGGCCGCGGTCTCGATCCACAGCCCGGCAGCGCTGAAGAAGTTGACCAGGTCGGAGACGGTGTAGCGCCGCTTGGTGAGGCTGATCCGGTCGTTCCAGCCGCTGAGGTAGGAGAACGGGGCGCTGGAGAAGTACTCCTCCCCCAACGAGGTCCCATGTTCTTCGGCCCGTTCGACGGCGTACCGGATCGGGTGCGTCCTGGTGAGCAGGATGAACCCGTCGTCGGCCAGGATCGCGCGGGCCTCCCGCAGCGTGCGCACGGGATCCCTCGCATAGCCGAATGACTGCAGGAACAGGATCCGGTCGAACGTGCGGCCGGCAAGCCCGGGCATCGAGGCCAGCTCGTTGAGATCGCCCCGGACGAGCTCCAGACCAGGCGGCGGCGTACCGAGGAAGTTGCCACTGACGTCCACACCCACGGAGGCGGTCGCGCCGTCTGCGACCAGCTCGGCGAGCTTGCCACCGTTGCCGCAACCGAGATCGAGCACGGATCGTCCGGTGACATCACCCAGGAGGTCTCGCTGGGCGGGCCACTCGACGAGCCGATCCAGCGAGTCCTCCCTGGCTCGGGCCAGCTCGTAGTCCGGAGCGAGCTCCAGCCATGCCCGGCTCGGATCCCCTGCCTCGTCCATGGGTGAAACGTAGTCGTCCCGTTGCCCTCCCGCCCGCGCTCGCGACGATCCCGGCTCCGGCGCCTCTGACATGATCGGCGCCGTGATCAGGTGATCAGGGACGAGCACGTCGAGGCGACGGTCGCCGGCGGCCACGCCGAGGTGATGCTGACGCACGACAGCCCGGCACCCCCTACTGCACCGGGCCCGTCGCCGACACCATCCGGACCAACCCCTGGGGCTGGCCGGAGCCCAGTACGGCTGCCCGGAACAGTTCCGGGGGGCAAACGAGGCCTGATCGGGCCGTTCTCCCCCGGTTTCGACGCCATTTGCCCCCCTGAACTGTTCTCCCCGGACAGGAGACGCCTACCGGACCCGCTCCCAGGGCTGCAGCAAGGCCGCGATCTCGGCGACATCGTCCAGCGTGCCGTCCGCCACGGCCATCACCAGGTCGAACAGCTGGTCGTCGGTTGCCTCCAGGTGATACCCGTTGAGGCCGTAGAACAGAAGCACTGCCGTCAGGCCCACGCGCTTGTTGCCGTCCACCAGCGGGTGGGTCGTCACCAGTGAGTGCAGCAGCGCCGCGGCCTTGCCGGCCAGCCCCGGGTAGACCTCGTCAACCCCGAACAGGCTCGCCCGCGGTCGGGCGACCGCCGCCTCCAGGAGGCCTGCGTCGCGAACGGCATGGCGGGTCCCCAGCGCCCGCTCGATGACGACATAGAGGTCATCGAGGTCGAGGAAGTCCACTCTCGACGGCTGCGGCCGATCGGAGCTCACGCCTTGCCGAGCCGGTCAAGGACGTCTGCCCGCTCCGCCAGGATGTCGCGGAGCAGGTCGTCCCGCCGCCTGGTGCGGCTCGAGGTGTACGAGACGATCGCCGCCCGGGCGACCTCCTGCATGGAGCGCCCCTCGCGCTCGGCCGTCTCGCGGAGAGCGGCACTCTCCTCGTCCGTCAGCCGCAGGTTCATCGCCATGACGATATGGTACCGCGTGGTACCACCTTGTACCAGACGGTTGACGACCGCTCAGATCTCCCCCAGCCTCGGCAGCACGTCCTCGCACACGCGGGTCGTCCAGGCCACCGGGTCGTCACCGGCCGGCATCATCGTGACCAGCTCGATGCCGACGGCGGCGTACTCGGTCATCTGGCGCAGGAAGCCGTCGACGTCGGCGAGCGGGTCGCCGGCGAAGATCATCGTCTTCTCGATCTCCGCCGCGTCGCGGCCGACGTCGGCACAGTGCCGCTCCAGGACCTCGAGCTTGTGGGCGACCACCTCGGGGCCCTCGCCGAAGAGGTTGCAGGCGTCGGCGTACTGCGCGACCAGTCGCAGCGTCTTCCGCTCGCCGCTGCCGCCGATCAGGACCGGCGGCCGGGGCTGCTGGATCGGGCGGGGCACGCACACGGTCTCGGCGAGCCGGTAGTGCTTCCCCTCGAACGCCCCGTCGTCGTCGCTCCACATCTGCCGGCAGATCCGCAGGGTCTCCTCGAGCCGCTCGAAGCGCTCGGCGACCGGCGGGAACGGCACTCCGAGGCCGAGGTGCTCGCGCTCGTACCAGGCCGCGCCGATCCCGAGCATCGCGCGGCCGCCCGACAGCACGTCGAGCGTCGTGACGATCTTGGCGAGCAGGCCCGGGTGGCGGTACGTCGTGCCGGTCACGAGCAGGCTCAGCCGCAGCCGCTCGGTGACCGCCGCGAGGTAGCCCAGGGTCGTGTAGCCCTCGAGCATCGGCTCCGCCGGTCCCCCGAGGGTCTCCATCTGGAACCAGTGGTCCATGACCGTGAACATCGCGGCGCCGCCCTGGTCGGCGACCCGTGCGGTCTCGGCCAGCCGGGGCGCGAGGGCCTCGGGTCCGCCGGGGTGGCTGAAGTTGGCGTAGTGGATTCCGAGTCGCATCTCACGAGCCTAGCCAGTCGGGCATGCGCGCATTCGGCATCGGGATCCACCGGGGCCGGGTAGCGTTTTCGCTGATGACATCTCCTTCGGGCGCCGGCCGCGCCCAGGCCCTGCGCGAGCTCGGCCTGACCCAGGCGTCCGACCCGGACATGGAGCGCTACGCCGAGCGCGTCCGCGACCAGCTCGGCGTCCCGGTGGCCCTGGTCTCCCTCGTGACCGAGGACCAGCAGGTCTTCCCGGGCATGTGCGGGCTCCCCGAGCCGTGGGCCGGCCTGCGGGCCACTCCCCTGAGCCACTCGTTCTGCCAGCACGTCGTGACCTCCGGTGAGCCGCTGGTCATCTCCGACGCCCGAGAGGCACCGCTGGTCAGCGACAACCTGGCCGTCAGCGAGCTGGGCGTCGTGGCGTACGCCGGCTTCCCCCTGACCGACGACGCCGGCCACGTCCTCGGCTCGCTGTGCGCCATCGACGTGGTGCCGCGCGACTGGACGCCGGCGGAGCTCCGGCTGCTGGAGGACCTCTCCGGTGACTGCCGCAACGAGCTGCGGCTGCGCCTGTCCCGCCTCGACGCCCGCCGCGAGCGCGAGCACCGCGACCGGGTCGAGGAACGGCTCCAGATCGAGATCACCCGCTCGCAGCGGATGCTCTCGATCGCGGAGTCGCTCAACGAGACTCGCACCGAGGCCGGGCTGCGGGCCAGGCTGGCGCGCCTGGTCGACGGCGTGCCCGGCTTCCTGGCGGTGCACCTGCACCTCGCCGCCGACCTGGAGAAGACCCCTCCCCTCTCCCCCGCTGTCGTCCAGGCCGCGGGGCAGCTCTCGATGGTCTGCCACGGCGACCTGCACAGCGACGAGCGCGACCGGGACCCGGTCGACGACCTCGCCGCGCTGCGGGCCCACCACGCCCGCGACGACGTCCGCGGGCTGGTCTGCGTTCCGGTGCTGGGCTCGGGCGGTCCGCTGGGCGTCCTCGAGATGCTCTGGTCGCTCCCCCGTCACCTCGACGACCAGGAGCACACGATGGCGAGCGCGCTCGCGTCGTACGTCGCCCAGGCGCTGGAGCGGGCCCAGCTGATCGAGCGCCGCGTCGGTGTCGCCCACCAGCTCCAGCAGGCGATGCTCACCACGCTCCCCGACGTGCCGGAGCTGCCCATGGCGGCCTGCTACGTGCCGGCCACGGCCGACGAGTGGGTGGGTGGCGACTGGTACGACGCGATCGTGCTGCCGCCCGTGCCCGGTGACACCGTCCACGACCTGGTCGTCGCGGTGACCGTCGGCGACGTGATCGGCCACGACATCCCCGCCGCCGCGGTGATGGGGCAGGCCCGGGCGATGCTGCGCCAGGCGGCCTTCGACCGGCCCGGGCGCGGACCCGCCGACGTGCTCACGCACTTCGAGCGCGCGTGCGCGGCCCTCGACATCGACGCCCGCGGCAGCGCCGTGCTGGCCTACCTCGAGCGGTCCGCCGCCACCGGCACGTGGTCGATGACCTGGACCTCGGCCGGGCACCCCCCGCCCCTCGTCGCGCTCTCCGACGGCACGGTCCGCAGGCTCGAGCTCTCCGCCGAGAACCAGGGCATGCTCTTCGGCTACCGGGACGTGTACGACGTGGCGCGCGACGACTTCGACATCGTGCTGCCGCCCGGCTCGACCGTCCTGCTCTACTCCGACGGCGTCATCGAGGTCCCCGGCATCCACCTCGACGAGCAGATGGACGAGCTGGGCGACCTCCTCGCCGAGCAGCACACGCGTGGCCCGCAGGCCGTCGTCGACGCGATCAGCATGAGCTTCGGCAGCGGGTCCGACGACGTGGTCGCCCTCGCCGTGCAGATCCCCGGCTGACCGCGCCGGACCGACCCGCTCAGGCCGCGCGGCCGACCAGCCATCCCGCGCCCAGCACCAGGCAGCCCAGGGTGACCGCGAGGAAGAAGCCCACCCACACCAGCCCGGGTAGCCCGGTCAGCCTGGCCAGGGTGTCGGCGTCGGAGCTGCGGGCGCGCCCACGCCGTCGCTCCCCCTGCAGCTCGAGGACCGGGCGGGGTGCGGCCAGCAGCAGGAACCAGGTGCCGGCGTACGCCACCAGCGACTGCGCCTGCGCGCTCGCCCACCACGACACCACGAAGACGGCGACGCCGGCCACCAGCACGGCGTACAGGCCGTAGAAGTTGCGGATCTGCAGGAGCAGCAGCCCCAGCAGGAGCACCGCCAGCCACAGCACCGCCAGGGCGTGCCGCTCGTGCAGCAGCCAGGCGGCGCCCAGCCCCAGCAGCCCGGGACCGGCGTAGCCCGCGGCGGCCGTGGCCACCATGCCCGGCCCGGTCGGGCGGCCACGGGACACCGTGAGCCCGGAGGTGTCGGAGTGCAGCCGGATCCCCGAGAGCCGCCGCCCGCTCAGCAGCGCCGCCACGCCGTGCGCGCCCTCGTGGGCGATCGTCACGACGTGCCGCGACACCCGCCAGGTGGTGGGCAGGACGACCAGGGCGAGCGCGACCGCGCCAGTCGCCCACACCCAGGCCGGCTCCGGTGGCGGCTGGGTGCCGACGGCGTCGCCCCAGACCCGGCCGAGGTCGTCGAGGAGGCTCACGCCTCCAGCCTGTCAGGCCGCCGGATCAGCCCAGGACGTCGGCCGCCGACACGGCTCCGTGCTCGGACTCGACGGCGTCGGCGAGCTTGCGGACGTCGTCGTCGCTGACGGTGACTCCGGCCTCGGCGAACCCGTCCCGGAGCTCCTGCTCCACGGTGCCCTCGGGGGCGCCGTCCTGGTAGGAGGTGACGCGGTCGAGGACCGCCTGGACGGCTTCCAGCTCTTCGTTGCTCATCTCGCCACCGTAGGGGCGCGGGACACGTCGGCGGCTCACCCGTGGGGAGGACGCCGGTCCGCTCCCCCGCCGCTAGCCTGCCCGCATGAGCGACGACCGACCCGATGCCGCGCACCGACGACCCGACGGCGTGGACGACGCCACCGTGGAGGCCCTCGGCAAGGTGTCCGAGGCCCTCGAGGCGGTGGAGGTCGCGCGCGGGCACCTGTACGCCTTCCACCGACTCTCCGGCACCGCCGACCTCACCCTGGGCGAGGGCGTCCAGGGGCTGCGCGACGCCGGGCACACCGAGCTCGCCGACCGGATCCAGCGCGACCTGGTCGGCCGCAACGTGCTGGAGGGGCGGTGGACCTTCCAGATCATGGAGGAGTACGACGACGGCTACTACGCCACGTTCCGCGACCTGGAGCGGCAGGCCCGCGAGGAGCTCGTCGGGGGGCGCCGCCACCTCTACGAGGCGGAGATGAAGGAGGACCGCCGCACCCATGGCGCCGCCGGGCACGAGGCGCGGCCCGAGTAGGTTCGAGGTGTGGAGACCGACGACGTCCTGAGCATGCTGCAGCAGGTGGCCGAGAAGGTCATCAACCCGCGGTTCCGCGACCTGGCCGCCGGCGAGGTGATGGAGAAGAACCCGGGCGACCTCGTGACCGTGGCCGACCACGAGGCCGAGGTGCTGATCACCGAGGCGCTCCAGCGCGCCTACCCCGACGCCGTCGTGCTGGGCGAGGAGGCGACGTCGGCCGACCCGACCTCGCTGGACCGCTTCCGGGCGGCCGGGCACGCGTTCACGGTCGACCCCGTCGACGGCACCAAGAACTTCGTCGCGGGCTCCCCCGACCACGCCGTGATGGTCGCCGAGCTGAACGGCGGCGAGGTCGTGCGCAGCTGGATCTGGCAGCCGCAGCACGAGGTGGCGTACGTCGCCGAGCGCGGCGCGGGCGCCTGGCGCGATGGCGAGCGGCTGACCCGTCCCCCGCTCGGCGACGCCCTGCGCGGGGTCACCTCGCGGCGCAGCTGGCTGGGCCGCGCGCTCGGGACGCTGACCGCGCTCGACCTGACCTGGGTGTGCTGCGGCGTGGACTACCCGCACCTGGTGGAGGGCGCCGCGGACTACGCCCTCTACTGGCACCCCAAGCCCTGGGACCACGCCCCCGGCGCGCTGCTGCTCCACGAGGCCGGCGGCTTCGTCGGGACCTTCGACGGTCTCCCCTACTCCCCCCAGGGCGACCCGGCCCGCGGGCTGGTCGCGGCGGCCGACCGGGCTTCGTACGACCTGGTGCAGGGGCTGGTGCACGCGCTGCCCGGGGTCCGAGGTTCCCACCCGAGGAGTGGTTCTTGACTCACTCAAGATAAGCCGCAAGAATCCGGACGTGGTCACCGACGCCGAGCTCCCGCAGCTGCTGAGGGACGTCTCCCTGCGGGTCACCCGGCCCCGGCTCGCCGTCCTCGGCGCCGTGCACGCGCATGCCCACGCCGACACCGACACCATCATCCGGGCCACCCGCGAACGCCTGCCCGAGGTCTCCCACCAGGCCGTGTACGACGTGCTGCGGGCGCTGACCGACGCCGGGCTGCTGCGCCGCATCCAGCCCGCCGGCTCGGTGGCGCGCTACGAGGCCCGCGTCGGTGACAACCACCACCACGTGGTCTGCCGCTCGTGCGGCGTCGTCGCCGACGTCGACTGCGCGATCGGTTCCGCCCCCTGCCTGACGATGTCCGACGACCAGGGCTTCTCGGTCGACGAGGCCGAGGTCATCTACTGGGGCAGCTGCCCCAGCTGCTCCGCCAGCCACTCCTGATCCCCACCGCAACTCCGGAAGGAACCACATGCCCGAGACCTCCAACCCTCCCGCCAACGGCAGCGAGAGCGAGAACCCGGCGATCGACACCCCCACGCCGAAGAACACCCGGCCGCGCACTGTCCAGGACTGGTGGCCCAACCAGCTGGACCTGCAGGTGCTGAAGAAGCACGCCGTCCAGAGCGACCCGATGGGTGAGGACTTCGACTACGCGCGCGAGGTCGAGACGCTCGACGTCGAGGCCCTCAAGCGCGACCTGGTCGAGCTGATGACCAGCTCCCAGGACTGGTGGCCGGCCGACTTCGGCCACTACGGCGGCCTGTTCATCCGGATGAGCTGGCACTCGGCCGGCACCTACCGGATCGCCGACGGCCGCGGCGGCGCCGGTGACGGCGCGCAGCGCTTCGCCCCCCTCAACAGCTGGCCCGACAACGCCAACCTCGACAAGGCCCGGCGGCTGCTGTGGCCGGTCAAGCAGAAGTACGGACAGAAGATCTCCTGGGCCGACCTGCTCGTCCTCGCCGGCAACGTGGCCCTCGAGGACATGGGGTTCGAGACGTTCGGGTTCGGCTTCGGGCGTGAGGACGTGTGGGAGCCCGAGGGGATCTTCTGGGGCCCCGAGGACACCTGGCTCGGCGACGAGCGCTACGTCAGCGAGGCGGAGATGTCGCCGACCGTCGGTGCCACCGAGATGGGGCTGATCTACGTCAACCCCGAGGGGCCGAAGGGC
>JAOPXF010000087.1 GCA_025965295.1 Nocardioides sp. | reverse complement strand
TCGGGGACCTGCTCGATCTCGTCGTCCCAGTCGTAGCTGCCGTCGGTGAGGTACTCCCAGCCGCGGCCGACCGGCGGGGCGATGCTCGCCATCGAGTCGAAGGTGTACGCGCCGGCCCCCATCGCCTCGAAGCCCGGCTGGAGCCGCACCCGCTGCTGCGTGGTGCGCGTGCCCGCGAGGTCTGCGTAGTACTTGTTCTCCTGCACCTGGTAGAGCGAGTCGGAGGCGTGGTCGACCGCCGCGCCGGTGCGCAGCCGGATGGTCCAGTCGATGAGGAGCTCGGCCTTCTCGGCGGTGGGCACGTCGAGCGGGTTCACGTCGTACGACGACACCCAGGTGACGTCGTCGTAGACCGGCTCGGGCGCGATCTCGACCGGGCTCGTGGTCATCTCGGCGGCGACCAGGGCGACCGCGACGGCGCTCTCGGCGACCCGCACGGCCTCCTCCGGGGTGAGGAGCACGCCCGCGGCGAAGCCCCACGACCCACGGTGGATCACCCGCACCGCGAAGCCCAGGTCCTCGCTGTCACTGGCGGTCTGCAGCACCCCGTCGCGCACGCCGAGGCGTTGGTAGCGCACCCGCTCGAAGCGGAAGTCCGCATGGCTGACCCCGAGCTCGCGGGCCCGGCTGAGGGCGGCGTCCCCGAGGGCGCGATGGGGGAGTGAGGTGAAGGTCGGGTCGAGGCCGGGTCCACTCATGTGCCCGAACCTATCCGATGCGCGCCACCCGATTTCAGACGCGGGCGCGCACCGCCCAGGCCGTCGCGGTGACCACGAAAGGGGGCTCCGGTAGCTGCTCGGCGCAGTGGGCGCGGAGGGCCTCGCGGTCGCGCTCGTCGAGCCCGGCGACGTACTCCCCGAGAGGGCCGACGCCGAACGTGTAGGGCTCCCACCACTCCTCGAACGTGGCGAACGGGACCTCGACGCTCAGCGCTCCGGACTCGATCGAGCCGAGGCCGGCCTGCGCGGCGAGGTCCGCGAGGTGGCCCTCGTGGACGCCCGCCAGTCCGCCCTCGTCGACGACGCTGGGGTCGAGCTCGCGGGCGGCCGCCCAGCAGAGGCTGAGCGGGCTGCGGCCGCCGCCGTGGTCCCAGACGCACGCGGCGACGGCACCGCCCGTGCGGGTCACCCGGGCCATCTCCCGCAGCCCGGCCACCGGGTCGGTCATGAAGTGCACGACCAGCTGCGCCAGCGTGGCGTCGAAGCCGGCGTCGGGGAAGGGCAGCTCCTCGGCACTCGCCGTGCGTACGTCGACACCCGGCAACCGCTGCGTCAGCCCGGCCACGAACGGGGGCGAGGGGTCGACCGCGGCGACGGCGTCGGGGCCGACCCGGCGGACCAGCTCGACGGTGAGGGCCCCCGGACCGCTGCCGACGTCGAGGACCCGCTGCCCGGCCTCGACGCCCGCGAAGTCGGCGAAGGCGAGGCCGAGCGGCTCGGAGAAGCGACCCATGAACCGGCCGTAGGCATCGGGAGGAACGACGAAGGACATGGTCGAAAAGTAGACCCGCCGACGTGTGGTCGTCAGCCCCCGCGGGTACGGCCGCCCATGACCGAATCGAGCAGTTCTCCGGCGCGCAAGGCGCCGGCGAAGAAGACGACGGCGAAGAAGTCGGCGGCCAAGAAGGCCCCCGCGAAGAAGACGGCCAAGAAGACCGCGGCCAAGAAGGCCCCCGCGAAGAAGACTCCGGCGAAGAAGACGGTGGCCGAGAAGGCCGCGCCATCGACCGCAGCCGAGAAGCCCGCCGCGAAGAAGACCGCGGCCGGCAGGACGCGCTCCCGGCTCGAGGCCGCGCGCGAGCGGGCCCGCTCCGCCCCGGGGTCCACGTACTTCGCCAACGCCCGTGAACGCGGACGGAGGATGCTCGACGACCCCGAGGCCCTCAGGCGGGTCGCGGACGAGTCAAACCGCAGCGGAGCCTCCAGGAGCGGCCCCTTCGCCACGGTGATGGACGACTTCCGCACGTTGGTGCGCCTGGTCGTCGCGTACGCCCGCGGCAACTACCGCGACATCCCGCCCGACTCCGTGGCTCTCGTCGTGGCGGGCCTGCTGTACGTCGTGTCACCGCTGGACCTGCTCCCGGACGCCCTGCCCGGGATCGGGTTCATGGACGACGCGGTGGTCATCGGATGGGTCATCAAGGCAGTCCGGCAGGAGCTCGATGCCTTCCGTGCCTGGGAGGTCGGTCAGTGACCTCGGTCAGCTGGTGGACACCCGAGTCCACGCCTGGGCCTCGAGGTCCGGCATGTTGTCCACGAAGCCCCAGCTGAAGAGCGCCTCGTCGCCGGTCAGCATCGGTGGCACCGCCACCCGCATCGCGTAACGTCGACTCTCGCCCGGCATCAGGATCGGATCGGCATCGCAGCTCAGTCGGAACGCGGATGTTCCACCGTCGACTGTCTCCGCTGCCAGCCCGGGACCGAGGCCCATGACCTCCTGCTGGTAGCCGCCGCACGGACGCAGATCAATACGGCCGTCGGAGTCGTTGCGCAGCACCACCACGTAGTCGACGGTCTCGCCCGGAGTCACCGAAGGCGGCAGGAGGAGGCGCGCACGCACCTCCGGCCAGCGGCTCGGGGGTTCGGCCGGCCAGCCGTCCTCTCCCGGCGGCAGCGGGGCTTGCCACGGTTCGAAGTCGACACGGTCGTCCCAGGCGACGTCCGAGTCCGGCGCGCTCTCGGCGGCGGCGCTGCCGGTCGATCGGTCCTCGGCGCCAGGGGCGGTGGAGGGGGAGGCGCCACACGCCGACAGGGCCAGGGCGGTCAACACCGTCATCGAGCGAAGTCCGGTGGTCACAGTCCCGGCGGTCGAACGGCGAGCAGGGCGCTCTGTTGACGCGACGTACGCCGAGGGAGTTGCGTCAGGGAGTGAAGGACCGGGCCCCAGGGGGAACAACCCCTTTGAACAGATGTGTGTTCAACCGAACGGCGCGGCTCACCGGGGGCATCCGAGGAGCTCGTCGCGTGGGCCGAGAGATTCGGCATCCCGACGCTGGGTGAGTGGGCCGAGTGGTGCGCGCATCGCTGGCCGCCGGCGGTCTGAGCTGGTCCTGCCGACCCCAGAGCCGGTCACGGGCCCGTCACCGGCCACTGGCGAGCACGAACGCCGACTCCGGGCGCGGCGCCCGGACGGCGCCGGTGGTGCGGGCGATCCGGCCGTCGAGGCCGAGCCGTAGGAGCTCCCAGTCGACGGAGCGGCTGTCGACGAAGGCCAGAAGCAGGTGTCGGGAGTCCTCCCAGGCGATCGCGCCCGAGGGCAGCGCGTGGAACGCGGTGGGGCGTCCGACCGACGTGCTGGTCACCACTCGGCCGGTCCGGGCATCCAGGACGTACGCCGACTCGAACTCGCCGCCGGTCGCGGTGTGCCAGGCGGCGAGGTAGCGCCCATCGGGGCTGAACCCGGCCAGCTTGAAGCCGTCGCAGCGACGCCACAGCTCCGCCTCGTCGCGGAGCACGACCTGGCAGCCGTGCTGCAGCTGTCCCGCCACGAGGTGGCCGCGCGCTGCCTCCGCGAGGTAGAGCGGCAGGCGCCGCGGAGCTGACCGCGTTCCGCCGGGGCCGGTGGTCCACGACCCCCGCCGTTGACCTGACGACCCGGTCAGGTTGTAGACGACGGAACCGCGCGACCCGACCCCGACCGGCCGGGCGACCTGCGGGGACGGGATGGTCCACCGCCGAAGCAGCCCGCCCCGGGCGGTGACGAGGTCGAGGTGACCCGGCCGCCCGGTCTGGTTCGACTTGGTGAAGTACGCCGAGGAGCCTCGGCTGTCGACCGCGAGCTGTCCGGCACCGGGACGTGTCCACACCGGATCGAGTGCCGCGTCCAGCCGGGTGACGGTGGCCATGCCCGATGACCGGCCGGCGACGAGCCAGCCGTGCCGCAATCGGGTCAGTGCGGTGACGGACTCCAGAGGAGCGGGCAACGCCCGGGGCGCATGGCGGGGAACAACCAGCGTGTGGCCGCCGTGGACGAAGGGGATCCGCGGCGACGGTCCGGCCGGCAGCATGGCGAAGGCCCTGGACACGCGCAGAGTCTGGGGCGTCCGCACGCTGGCCGACGGTGTGGCCGACGGTGTGGCCGACGGTGTGGCCGACGGGCCCGACGCCGTGGTTGCGCGCGTCGGCGTGCTCCCCTCGGTCTCGGCACCTGAACCGCGCTCGGCACCACCGGTGCAGCCGGCGAGCGCACCGCCTGCCACGACCATGAGCGCGGTGACCGCGGCTGTCGCTCGACGCACTGTCCACCTCCGGCGTGTGGGACCCACACCTCGGACGCACGGCACCGCCAGAAAGTTGCCGCCTGTGCCACACCACCCTCATCGGCCGGGTGACGCGGACCCCGATCAGCGGGTCAGCGCGAGCGTGGAGCCGGTGCGGGACTTGGTGACCTGGAGCCGGGTGGGGATCCGGTCGCGCATCTCGGCGACGTGGCTGACCACCCCGACGACCCGGCCGCCGTCGCGCAGCGAGTCGAGCGTGTCCATGACGTCGTCGAGGGTGTCGGCGTCGAGCGACCCGAAGCCCTCGTCGACGAAGAGCGTGTCGAGGTCGGCGCCGCCGGCCTCCTGGGTGATCACGTCGGCGAGGCCGAGGGCCAGGGCGAGCGAGACCACGAACGTCTCGCCGCCGGAGAGCGTGGCGGGGTCGCGGGACTCGCCCGACCAGTCGTCGCGGACCAGCAGACTGAGGCCCCCGCGGGTCTCGCCGGCGCCGCGGCGGCCGGTGTGCTCGAGGGAGTAGCGCTGGTCGCTCATCCGGGCCAGCCGCTCGTTTGCGGCGGCGACGACCTGGGTGAGCCGGTAGGCCAGGACGTACGCCGACAGCCGCATCTGCAGCCTGTGGTCGGGCGCTTTGCCGTCGACGAACGTCGCCAGGTGCGTCGTCAGCTCGAGGGCCTCGCGCAGCGGCGCCCAGTCGTCGAGGGCCTCGCCCAGCTCGTCGGTCAGCGTGGTCAGCCGCTCGACGCGGGTGGCCCAGACGCCGGCGCGGGAGCGGGCGTCGCCGAGGGCGCCCAGGGCGGC
>JAOPXF010000353.1 GCA_025965295.1 Nocardioides sp. | reverse complement strand
GTGGGGCCCGGTGAGCCGGCCCTCGCCCTCGATGACGGTGATGCCGCGCGAGCCGATGAGGCCGGTGAGGCCCTTGAACAGCCGGGACACCACACCGTCCTTGTAGGCGTTCACGCCGGCCATGTCGATGCCCTCGAACGTGGCCCGCACCCCGAACTGCTCGGACTCGCGGGCGGCGTCGGCGACCTCGGCAGCGTGCAGCAGCGCCTTGGTCGGGATGCAGCCGACATGCAGGCAGGTGCCACCGACCTTGCCCTTCTCGACCAGACCCACGGTCAGCCCGAGCTGGGCCGCGCGCAGGGCACAGGCGTAGCCACCAGACCCCGCACCGAGGATGAGTACGTCGAAGTCG
Source organism: Nocardioides sp. (assembly GCA_025965295.1). Lineage (GTDB taxonomy): Bacteria > Actinomycetota > Actinomycetes > Propionibacteriales > Nocardioidaceae > Nocardioides. The sequence goes on along the minus strand of JAOPXF010000353.1, from coordinate 6,668 downwards.
GCGTCGGCCACGCTGAACCTTTCCGAGGAGTGGGGATGTCGGCCCCATCTTTGCACTTCTGACATTCGTGTCCACACCGGCCTTCGCGACTGGTCAGTAGCATCCCGATGCGGACAAGGCACACTGGTGCCATGGGTTTGTTCGACCGCTTCCGCCGGGGCTCTGCTCCCCGCATGCGCCGTCCCGCTCGTGACGCCGCCCGCACCGGGTCGACGCGCGTCCGTGCGTCGGACAAGGCCGACGAGGAGTACCTCCACGAGTTCGTCGTCAACCGGCGCGGTGTCGAGGGGTTCGTGGAGCCGCGGACGGCGGTCAGCGACGTGACGCTGCTGCTGGTCGCCCACGACGGCGAGTGGACGCGCCGCCGGGTCCCGTCGGTGGACTGGGCGCACCGCTTCTGCAACAGCCACCAGGTGCCGTCGTACGACGCCGCCGTCGTCGGCATCCCGCAGCGGATGCGCGACTACATCCGCCGCCAGAAGCTCAAGGGCGGCTAGACCAGGGCGCGGGCGTAGTCCACGAGCGTGCCGACGGCCCAGCCGGTGCCGCCCGACGTCAGGTGGCCGGACGGGCCGCCGGAGTTGAACGACGGCCCCGCGATGTCGAGGTGCGCCCACGGCAGGCCCGCGGTGAACTCGCGCAGGAAGGCACCGGCGAACAGGCCGCCACCCCAGCGGACCCAGTCGTGCTGGGACAGGTCGGCCACCTTGCTGCTGGTGATCCGCTCCTGCATGTCCTCGGGGATCGGCATCGGCCAGAACGCCTCGCCGGCGGACTCGGACGCGCTGAGCACCCGGTCGACGATCTCCTGCGAGCCCATCACGCCGGCGACCTTGTCGCCGAGCGCGACGACCATGTGTCCGGTGAGGGTCGCGACGTCGAGGATCACGTCGGGCTTCTGCTCGGTCGCTCGGACCAGCGCGTCGCCCAGCACCAGCCGGCCCTCGGCGTCGGTGTTCCACACCTCGACGGTCTTGCCGCCGTACATCGTGAGGACGTCGCCGGGCCTGGTCGAGGAGCCGGAGACCATGTTCTCGGCCATCGGCGCGAACGTGCTGACCTTGATCGGCAGGCCGAGGGCCGCGATCGCGAAGGTCGCCTGCACGACGGCGGCCGCGCCGGCCATGTCGGACTTCATCTCGTGCATGCTCTGGGCGGGCTTGATGGTGAGGCCGCCGGAGTCGAACGTGATGCCCTTGCCGACCAGGGCCAGGTGCGTCGTCGCGCCCCGGGGGGAGTAGGTGAGCTCGACCAGGCGCGGCGGAGCCGACGAGCCCCGGCCGACGCCGAGGATCCCGCCGCAGCCGAGCTCTGCGAGGGCGTGCTCGTCGTGGACCTTGACCGCCACCTTCGGAGCGCCGCGGCTCTTGCCGAGCGCCTTGCCCGCGGCCACGACGGCATCCGCGAAGTCCGGCGGCCGGAAGTCGCCGGGCGGGGTGTTCACCCAGTCGCGCGTGGTGGCGACCGCCCGGGCCACGATCTGGGCCTCCTCGAACGCGGTCACCGCCTCCTTGTTGCGGGCGACCGGGCTGAGCACGACGACGTCGCCGGGCGTGGTCGAGTCCTTCTTCGAGTCCGCCTTGTACGTCGTGAACGTGTAGCCGCCCAGGGCGTGGCCCTCGGTCACCGCGCGCACCAGCTCCGGGGAGTCGGCGGGCAGCGCCAGCGCCACCGAGGCGGCGTTGGTGGCGGCCCGGGCCGCGGCGCCGGCCGCCCGCCGTACGGCGTCGGCGTCGACGGTCCTGCCCAGGCCGACGAGCAGCAGCAGGGGAGTGCCCAGCGCGCCCGAGGTCGGCACCTTCACGACCTCGCCGGCCTTGCCGGTCACCCCGAGCGTCGAGAGCAGCGGGCGCAGCCGGCGACCGTAGGCCTTCGCGACGTCCTCGCCACCGGGCGCCAGGTCGACGCCCTTGGCGGTCTGCACGACCCCCACGACCACGGCATCGGCTTTGGACTTGGCCGGGCTGGCACTGCGCAGGGTGTACGACGTCATCTGGCGAGGATAACCAGCCTGGCCTTGCGTGCCGGACGCTGCGGTAGGTTCGCGCCCATGGCCGACCGCCCCGATCTCCTCACCTCCCCGCTCCACGACCGGCACGTGGCGCTCGGCGCCAAGTTCGCCGAGTTCGGGGGCTGGTCGATGCCGCTGGAGTACGCCACCGGCGTGGTCAAGGAGCACACCGCGGTCCGTGAGGCCGTCGGCATCTTCGACGTCAGCCACCTCGGCAAGGCGACCGTGACCGGCCCCGGCGCCGCGGCGTACGTCGACTCGACGCTGACCAACGACCTCGGGAGGATCGAGCCCGGCAAGGCGCAGTACACGCTCTGCTGCGACGACGCGACCGGCGGCATCGTCGACGACCTGATCGTCTATCTCCGCGACGACGAGCACGTGCTGCTCGTGCCCAACGCCGCCAACACCGCCGAGGTGGTGCGCCGGCTCGCCGCGGCCGCACCGGACGGCGTCACCGTCACCAACCGGCACGAGGACTACGTGGTGCTCGCCGTCCAGGGCACGAGGTCCGACGAGGTGCTGAGCGCGGTCGGGCTCCCCGCCGGGCACGAGTACATGTCCTTCGTCGAGGCCGAGTTCGGTGCCGGCGGGGCTCGGGTCGTGGTCTGCCGCACCGGCTACACCGGTGAGCGCGGCTACGAGCTGATCGCGCCCAACGACGTCGCGCTGGACCTCTGGGACGCGCTGATGGCGGCGGGGGAGGAGCACGGGATGCTCGCCTGCGGGCTCGGCGCCCGCGACACCCTGCGCACCGAGATGGGCTACCCGCTGCACGGTCAGGACATCTCCCTCGACGTCACCCCCAACCAGGGCCGGCTCGGCTGGGCCGTCGGCTGGAAGAAGGACGCCTTCTGGGGGCGCGACGTGCTGCTCGCGGAGAAGGAGGCCGGTCCGAAGCGCGTGCTGCGCGGCCTGGTCGCCACGGGCCGCGGCATCCCGCGCCCCGGCATGATGGTCAGCCTGACCCCCGACGTGCTGCTCTGCGAGGTCACGTCCGGCACCTTCTCGCCGACGCTGCGCAAGGGGATCGGCCTGGCGCTGGTCCCGTCGTTCGTGAACCCCGACGCGGAGGTCGGCGTCGACGTCCGCGGGCGCCGCGAGATCTTCCAGCTCGTCAAGCCACCCTTCGTCGACCCGTCAGTGCGAGAGGCGTGATCCACGGTGAACCTGCCCGACCAGCCCCCGACCTTCCGCCCGCCCACGCCCGCCGAGCGGCCGTGGTGGTGGCGGCTCGAGAACGCCACCGGTGACGAGGTGACCGTGGCTGGCGAGCTCGCCGACCAACGGTTCTCCAGCCAGGCCGACGCCGAGTCGTGGGTCGGCGAGATCTGGTCCGACCTGGCAAGCGAAGGTGTCGACGCGGTCGTGCTCTTCGAGCACGACCGCCGCGTCTACGGCCCGATGTCGCTGCACGCGTGATCCTGCGGGACATCCGTCCGGACGACGGCGACGAACCACTCGGCGACCACCAGGCCGTCTGAGGGGCTGGCTCGACGCGACTCGCTGCCGAAGGATGGACCCATGCGCCACGACAGCGACTTCGAGGCCTACCTGGCCGCGCGCTGGGCGCCGGCCGTGCGCACGCTGGTGCTGCTCGGCAGTCCGGAGACGCGGGCCGCGGCGCTGGCGCTGAGCGGCTTCGCCAGCTGTTACGCCGACTGGGGCGAGCTCCGTGAGCTGCCGGACCCCGACGCGGAGGTCTACCGCATCCTGCTGGAGGCGCTGGACCCGGACGCCCTGGCCACGGACCACCGGGCGGCGCTCGTGCTGCGGCACGTCGCAGGGCTGTCCGACGTGCAGGTCGCGTACGCGCTCGACCGACCCTTCGCGGCCGACGCCGAGGGGGACGAGCGGGACGAGGAGGTCCTGCGGGAGGCCGCCGACGCGGTCGAGGTACCCCCTCCGTCGTTCGAGGCGGTGCGGGACGAGGCCCGCGCGCGCCGTCGCCGGACCGCGCGCCGGGTGGCGGCGGCCGTCGGCGTCCTCGCGCTCGCGGTGGGGGTGGCGACCTGGGTCGGGACCCGGCCGGGACCCGAGCCGGCGGCCGCCGCACCGGAAGTCACCCGGGTCGAGAACGTCGCGGACGTGGCCTGGTGGGCCAACGGCCTCCTGCACCTGCCCCACGTGAGCGTTGCGCTGGGCCGGCTCGCCGACCTGGTCGAGATCGGCGACGGTGCCGTCATCGGCGACGAGCAGGGCGGGGTGTCGTACGTCGCCGCCGACGGCAGTGTCACCGAGCTCGGCCGCAAGGCGCCGGGTGCGGCGCTGGTCGGCTCCGGCGAACGCGGCTGGGCCGCCTGGGTGGAGGTGGGCGACGACTCGCCGGCGGTGGTCGTCCATGACGTCGCGGCCGGCCGGGTGCTGGCGACGTTCCCCTTGTCCCCGGGGGCCTCTGCGGGGCTGCCCGACGGCGCCGAACCGATCGCGATCGAGGGCACCATGCTCTACTTCGTCACCGGCGACGGTGCCTGGGAATGGCCGCTCCCCGAGGGCGCCCCCCACCTGGTCGACCCCGCCTCCCTCGCCGCTCGCGGCATCGGTGCGGACACCCAGGTCTCGGAGAGCGGGACCTATCGGCTGACCCTGGAGCCGTCGGCCACCGGCTCCGCCGGGCAGGTGCACATCCGCGAGACCGGCTCCGGCCGGGAGGTGTGGACGGGGTTGCGCGACGGCGACGCGCTCGTAGCCGCCACGCTCGGTCCCGACGACGAGGTGACCTACATCGTGGCCCGCGCGGACGACGCCCCGCAGGCCGGCGAGTTCCTGCGTCAGTCGTTCTCGGGGCCCTACGAGCTGCGGACCTGCCGGCTCGACGAGCACACCTGCGCGACCGTGATGCTGTTCCCCCACACCGGGCGGCAGCCCGTGCTCCCGCACTGAGGGGCGGTGCCGGGGCGAGGAGCGGATGGACCGGCCGCTCCCGCTAGCGTGGGCGTCATGCGCAGGTTCAGCCAGGTCGACGTGTTCTCCGCCGAGCCGCTGCTCGGCAACCCCGTTGCGGTCGTGCACGGTGCCGACGGCGTGAGCGACGACGAGATGGCGCGCTTCGCGCGCTGGTCCAACCTCTCGGAGACGACGTTCCTCCTCGAGCCGACCGACCCGGCCGCCGACTACCGGCTCCGGATCTGGACGCCCGGCGGCGAGCTGCCGTTCGCCGGCCACCCGACCATCGGCAGCGCGCACGCGTGGCTCGAGGCCGGGGGAGTGCCCGCCACCGACGACACGGTCGTCCAGGAGTGTGGCGCCGGTCTGGTGCGGTTGCGCCGCGGCGAGCGCCTGGCGTTCGCGGCGCCGCCGTTGGTGCGCTCGGGGCCGGTCTCCTCCGACGACCGCGGGGCGATCGCCCGCGCGCTCCGGATCGGGGAGGACGAGATGGTCGACTCCGCGTGGGTCGACAACGGGCCCGGCTGGGTCGCCGTACTCCTCCGGGACGCGGACGCGGTCCTCGCGCTGCGACCCGACTTCGCGGCCTTCGGCGAGCTCGAGATCGGCGTCGTCGGCCCGCACGTCCCCGGGGCGGGTGACGCGGACGTCGAGGTGCGTGCCTTCGTGCCGACGATGGGCATCGGCGAGGACCCCGTGACGGGCAGCTTCAACGCGGGCGTCGCCCAGTGGCTCGCGGGCGACCGGCTGCCCACGTCGTACGTCGCGGCGCAGGGCACCGCGCTCGGCCGGCGGGGCCGGGTCCACGTCGAGCTCGAGGGTGACACCGTCTGGGTGGGCGGCGACGCCCTGACCACGGTGGCGGGTGAGGTCGCGCTGTGAGCGTGCCCCGCGCGGCCGCCGTCGTGATCGGCGGCGTGCTGGTCCCCGGGCTGATCGTGGGCTGTGCGGGCGGCGGCCAGCAGGTCTCGACCGAGTCCGGGACGACCGTGCTGCTCGCGCCGCAGGCCGAGGGCGGCATGGATGCGATCACCCGCGGCACCGTCGAGGTCGTGGGCAGCTGCCTGGGGGTGCGCCTGGGCACCGAGCTCTCGGTCGTGGTCTGGCCGTCCGACGCCTCGACGACCGGTGACTCGGTGGAGATCGACGGGCAGCGGGTCGCCGTGGGGGACTTCTTCCAGGGCTCCGGGGGCTACCTCACGGCCCCGTATCCCGAGGACTTCCCGGACGTCCAGCAGGAGTGCCTCGACGCCGCGTCGTCGGACGAGCTGATGTGGGTGCAGTCGCTGACCAAGGTCACGCCGAAACGCTGACGGACGCACCCTCGGAGTGGGGGCGCGCGGCGGTAGTCTCGGCCTCGTGCAGTCCTACCTCGACCTCCTCCAGCGGATCCTCGACGAGGGTGCCGACAAGGGCGACCGCACCGGCACCGGCACCCGTAGCATCTTCGGGCACCAGCTGCGCTTCGACCTGGCGGCGGGCTTCCCGCTCGTCACGACCAAGAAGGTCCACACCCGGTCGGTCTTCGCCGAGCTGCTCTGGTTCCTGCGCGGCGACACCAACGTCAAGTGGCTCAACGACCGCGGGATCTCGATCTGGGACGAGTGGGCCGACCACAACGGCGACCTCGGGCCCGTCTACGGCTACCAGTGGCGCTCCTGGCCCACGCCGGACGGCCGACACGTCGACCAGATCGCGCAGGTGATCGCGCAGATCAAGGAGAACCCTGACAGTCGTCGCCACATCGTCTCTGCCTGGAACGTCGCGGACA
>JAOPXF010000346.1 GCA_025965295.1 Nocardioides sp. | reverse complement strand
CGATGCCACGCGCGACGTGCGTGTCGAGCCGGGCCAGGCCCTCGGGCGCGGCGAGCAGGCAGATCGCGGTGATGCTGCTGGCGCCGCGGGCGACCAGCAGCTCCATCGTCGCGACCAGGGTGCCGCCGGTCGCCAGCATCGGGTCGAGCACGAAGACCTCGCGGCCGGTCAGGTCGTCGGGCAGCCGGTTGGCGTACGCCGTGGCGACCAGCGACGTCTCGTCGCGCACCATGCCGAGGAAGCCCACCTCGGCGGTCGGCAGCAGCCGGACCATCCCGTCGAGAATGCCGAGCCCGGCGCGCAGGACCGGCACTACCAGCGGCAGCGGCCGCGCCAGTCGTACGCCGTGAGCCGTCGCGACGGGGGTCTGCACCTCGACCGGCTCGGTGCGGATGGAGCGGGTCGCCTCGTACGCCAGCAGCGTCACCAGCTCGTCGGCGAGGCGGCGGAACGTCGGCGAGTCCGTGTTCTCGTCACGCAGGACGGTGAGCTTGTGGGCGACGAGGGGGTGGTCGACGACATGGGTGCGCATGGCGAAACCCTAGTCCAGACGGGGGCTCCGGCGCCCTGGCGCCGGGGTCACATAGGGGGGTTGGCCGCCCGCCCGCCGTCTGTCACTCTGGTGGCGTCCGGACGAGCGCAGGGGCGGAGGAGTGGCATGGCCGAGCAGAGCGACGGGGTCGACTTCGCCCTGGCCGCCTACCGCGAGGAGGGCGACTGGCAGGTCGCGCAGCTCGCGCACGACGTGCTGGGCGACATCGAGACGCTCGCCCACGCCCTGCGCCGCTTCCCCGGAGACGGTGGCGCCGTGGGCATGGTGGCCGTCGACGAGGACTTCTTCGTGATCGTCCGGGTCGCCGGCGCCGACGTGCGCGTGCTCCTCTCCGACTTCACCGCCGCCGACGAGTGGGAGATCGCCAGCTCGGCCATCGACTTCCTCAACCTGCCGATGCCCGAGGACGACGACGAGCAGGCACCGGCCGGCGACCTCGACCTCCTCGGCGACATGGGCCTGCACGCCATGGACCTCGCCGTGCTCCTCGACGACGAGGAGCTCTACCCCGACGAGATGCTCTCCGACATCGCCCGGCGGCTGGGCTTCGGCTCGCAGTTCGACGAGGCCGTCGGGCTCGCGTCCGCCTGAGCGACGACCCCATGACCCCGTCGTACGACGCGTGGCGCGCGCCCATGCGCCTGGCCCTCGCCGAGGCCGAGGCCGCCCTGGACACCGGTGACGTGCCCATCGGCGCCGTCGTGGTCGACCCCGCCGGAGTGGTCCTGGGCCGGGGCCGCAACGTCCGCGAGGCCGAGCACGACCCGACCGGCCACGCCGAGGTCGTGGCCCTCCGCGCGGCCGCACGGCAACGGGGGGAGTGGCGGCTCGAGGGCTGCACGCTCGTCGTGACCCTCGAGCCCTGCACGATGTGCGCGGGCGCCGCGGTGCTGAGCCGGGTGGAGCGCGTGGTCTTCGGCGCCTTCGACCCGAAGGCGGGCGCGGTGGGCAGCCTGTGGGACGTCGTCCGCGACCGGCGGCTCAACCACCGTCCCGAGGTCGTGAGCGGCGTGCTGGCCGAGGAGTCGACGGCGCTCCTCGGCGACTTCTTCCGCGCCCAGCGCGGCTGAGCGAGCGCCAGGTCCGTCGTCCATGACGAGCTCGATGTCGTCGTAGCCAACGATCGCGAGGTCCTCGGCGTCGACCTGCCCGACCTCGCCGCGATGCGGGACCTGGTCCGCCGGACCCACGACGTACGCCGGTTCGAGCCGCGCCACGATCTGGACTGGCGGGCGGCCGGCTCGCGCCTCCCCTCGAGACATGATGGAGTACAGACATGAAGCGGCAGCTGCCCAAGCGACGTGACCTGGCCCCCCTGCTCACCTTCAAGAAGCCCACGCTCTCCCCGAAGGAGCGGCGGCTCGCGGCGGCCTTGACCATCGACGACCTGCGCCGGATCGCGAAGCGGCGTACTCCCAAGGCGGCGTTCGACTACACCGACGGTGCGGCCGACGGCGAGGTGTCGCTGGCCCGGGCCCGCGAGGCGTTCGGCGACGTGCAGTTCAACCCCGCGATCCTGCGCGACGTCTCGCACGTCGACACCTCGCGCGAGGTGCTGGGCGGCCGGGTCGCGCTGCCGTTCGGGATCGCGCCCACCGGCTTCACGCGGATGATGCAGGCCGAGGGCGAGATCGCGGGGGCGACCGCGGCCAGGGACGCCGGCATCCCGTTCTCGCTCTCCACGATGGGGACCACGAGCATCGAGGACGTCGCCGCCGCCAACCCGGTGTCCGGGGGCGGGCGCAACTGGTTCCAGCTCTACATGTGGAAGGACCGCGACCGGTCCATGGCCCTGGTCGACCGGGCCGCCAAGGCCGGCTTCGACACGCTGCTGGTCACCGTCGACGTCCCGGTCGCCGGAGCCCGGCTGCGCGACGTGCGCAACGGCATGACGATCCCGCCCACCCTCACCCCGCGCACCGTGGCCAACGCGATCCCGCGGCCGGCCTGGTGGCTGAACTTCCTCACGACCGAGCCGCTCGCCTTCGCGTCGCTGGACTCGTGGTCGGGCACGGTGGCCGACCTACTGGACACGATGTTCGACCCGACCGTGACCTACGAGGACCTCGCCTGGATCCGCGACCAGTGGCCGGGCAAGGTCTCGGTCAAGGGCGTCCAGAGCGTCGCCGACGCCCGCAGGCTGGCCGACGTCGGCGTCGACGCGATCGTGCTCTCCAACCACGGCGGTCGCCAGCTCGACCGCGCGCCGGTGCCGTTCCACCTGCTGCCCGAGGTGGTCCGGGAGGTCGGCAACGACCTCGAGGTGCACCTCGACACCGGGATCATGTCCGGGCAGGACATCGTCGCTGCCCTGGCCCACGGCGCCCGCTTCACGCTGATCGGCCGGGCCTACCTCTACGGGCTGATGGCCGGTGGCCGCGACGGCGTGGACCGCACCATCGAGATCCTCCAGGGCCAGGTCGAGCGCACCATGCGGCTGCTCGGTGTCAGCACCCTCGACGAGCTCGAGCCCGGCCACGTCACCCAGCTGCGCCGCCTCGCCCCCATGTGACCGGTCGTGCTGCTGAGCGAGTGCTCCGGCGCACCCTCAGCGACACGACCGGTGGATTTCACCTCGCCCCGAGGGCTCCGGTAACCTCTCCCGCGGTGGCGTGTCCGAGCGGCCGAAGGTGCATCACTCGAAATGATGTGTGGGGTCAAACCCACCGTGGGTTCAAATCCCACCGCCACCGCCAAGTGAATGACGTTGGAACCCTCGGCGAGCTTGCGCTCGCTGGGGGTTCTTTCGTTAGGGGCTGTAACAGGGGCTAGGACGGCC
>JAOPXF010000085.1 GCA_025965295.1 Nocardioides sp. | reverse complement strand
ACCCGACCACCATCGCGCCGACCGCCTGCCAGTGCCGGGTCTCCAGCGGCTCGTGCACCTTGAGCGAGGCGATCAGCGCTGTGACGGCCAGCGAGCCGCCGACGGCCATCTGGGCGAGGTACAGCGGGAGCAGCGCGATCGCGACCACGTGCAGGGCCCAACCCGCGAGGTAGCCGACGGTCACCAGGGCCATCCATCCCGACAGCAGTCCCGAGCGGCGGACCGCCACGGCCTGCAGCACGGCGGAGATGCCGAACAGCACGGCAGCGCCCAGGGCCGCCAGCAGACCGATCAGCATGGCGGAAGAGTGGCACGTCTACCTGAATGGGGGCTGGGCGCAGGTAGGTTGGGGCGCATGCGGGCCTACCTCGACCTCGTGCGCAGGATCCTCGACGAGGGGGTCGAGAAGTCCGACCGCACCGGCACCGGCACCCGCAGCGTCTTCGGTCACCAGATGCGCTTCGACCTCGCTGCGGGCTTCCCGCTGGTGACCACCAAGAAGGTGCACACACGCTCGGTCTTCGGCGAGCTGCTGTGGTTCCTGCGCGGCGACACCAACGTGAAGTGGCTGCAGGACCGCGGCGTCTCCATCTGGGACGAGTGGGCCGACGACAACGGCGACCTCGGGCCGGTCTACGGCTACCAGTGGCGCAGCTGGCCCACGCCCGACGGGCGGCACATCGACCAGATCGCGCAGGTCGTGGAGCAGATCAGGCGCGACCCCGACTCGCGACGGCACATCGTCTCGGCGTGGAACGTCGCCGACATCCCGCAAATGGCGCTCGCGCCCTGCCACACGATGTTCCAGTTCTACGTCGCCGACGGCCGACTCTCCTGCCAGCTCTACCAGCGCTCGGCCGACGTCTTCCTCGGCGTGCCGTTCAACATCGCGTCCTACGCCCTGCTCACCCACATGGTCGCCCAGGTCACCGGCCTCGAGGTCGGCGACTTCGTGCACACGTTCGGCGACGCGCACCTCTACTCCAACCACGTCGAGCAGGCTCGGCTCCAGCTCACCCGCGAGCCACGCCCGCTGCCCACGCTGCGCCTCGACCCGTCGGTCACCGAGCTCGATGCGTTCGACCTCGAGCACATCTCGATCGAGGGCTACGACCCGCACCCCGGGATCAAGGCGCCCATCGCCGTATGACGTCCTCCTCGGTGGTCGGGTGAGCGCCTCGCCTGACGAGCCCGTCGGGCCTGTCGAGACCACGAAGCGCGTGGTGCTGGTCGCGGCGGTCGCCACCAACGGCGTGATCGGCGCGGGCGGCGACATCCCGTGGCGGATCCCCGAGGACTTCGCCCACTTCAAGCGGACCACGCTCGGGCACACCCTGGTGATGGGGCGGGCGACGTACGACTCCATCGGGCGGCCGCTCCCCGGTCGCACCACGGTGGTGCTCACCCGCGACCCCGACTGGTCCGCGGAGGGCGTGCTCGTCGCCCACGACCTCGACGACGCGCTGGCGCTCGCCGCGGACCTGCCGGGTGACGTGATGGTCGCCGGCGGCGCGCAGGTGTACGCCGCCGCGATGGACCGCGCCGACGAGCAGGTGCTCACGTTGGTGCACCAGAGCCCGGAGGGGGACACGTTCTACCCGTCCTTCGACGCGGCCGCGTGGAGCGAGTCGGCGCGCGAGCCGCACGACGGCTTCGACATCGTGCGGCTGGTGCGGGTCAGCCGGCCGGGTGCGGCAGGGTGACCCGAAAGGTGCTGCCCCGGCCGAGCTGACTCTCGAGGGTCACGGAGCCGTCGTGCGCGGTCACGATCGAGCTGACGATGCTCAGCCCGAGCCCGGTGCCGGGAATGTGCTTCTCCAACGCCTCGCCGCCGCGGAAGAAGCGGCCGAAGACGAGCTCGATCTCGTCCTCGGAGATGCCCATGCCGGTGTCCCGCACCTCGAGCTCGATCGCGTCGGCACCCCGGCACAGGGCCACGGTGACCGAGTCGTCGGGCCTGCTGTACTTCACGGCGTTCGAGAGGAGGTTGTCGAGCACCTGGCGAATGCGCTGCTCGTCGACCAGCGCATCGAGGCGATGCGGTACGTCGATCTCGACGTGCACGCCATGCTCCAGGGCGTTGGGGCGCGCCGCCTCGACCGCCTCGCGGGCCAGCAGCGACAGGTCCACGGTGGAGCGCAGCAGCTTGAGGCTCCCCTCGCGGGCCTCACCCACGTGGAGCAGGTCGGACAGCAGGGAACGCAGGCGCAGGGCGTTGCGCTGGACGACACGCAGCTGGCCCATCACAGCGCCCGGGAGCTCGTCGTGCTCGCAGAGCATCTCGAGGTGGCCGAGCACTGAGGTGAGCGGCGTACGGAGCTCGTGTGACACCGACGACACGAACTCGTCCTGGACCTTCATCGCGCGCATCAGATCGGTGATGTCCTGGTAGGCGAGCGCGGCGCCCAGCCGCTCGCCCGTGGGGCCGCGCACCTGGCGAGCTGACGTGGAGAAGGCCCTGCGGGTGAGGGGGTCCGCACCCACCCAGTAGGAGTAGTCGTCGAACTCCTCCCCCTGGACGGCGCGGTAGGACGGCATGTCCTCGCGGCCCATGAGCGTCTTGCCGTCCGAGAAGTAGACGTGCCCGAGCTGGCCGGCCTCCCCGCCGTGACCGTCCGGGAACGGCAGGTTCATCGTCTCGCGGTGCCGGCGGTTCATCCGTTCGTAGCGGCCGTCGCTGCCGATCAGCAGCAGGCCGACGCTCACGGTCTCGAAGACGGTCTGCAGGGTCTGGTGCTCGCGCTCGATCTCCGCGTGAGCTGCTCGCAGACGCTCCTCGTGCTCCTGCTGCTCGGTCACGTCGAGGATCTGCGAGATGAAGTGCAGCGGCTGGCCGTCCTGTCCGCGCACCAGCGCCACGGAGAGGTCGCCCCAGACCACGTGGCCCCGCGCGTGCAGGTAGCGCTTGCGCAGCCGGTAGGAGTCGATCTCGCCGGCCAGGGCCCGCTCGAAGAGCTGGAGGTCGGTGTCGAGGTCCTCGGGGTGGGTGAGCTCCTGGAACCCCCGCTGGGAGAGCTCCTCCACGCTGGAGCCGAGCATCTCGCTCAGCGCGCGGTTGACCATGAGCAGGTGGCCTTCGGGGCCGACCAGGGCCATGCCGATGGGTGAGTGCTGCCAGGTCAGGCGCCAGAGCTCCGCGCTGTCGGTCGACCCCTGCACCCGCTACCTCCTCAGCCGACCGAAAGATCCGGGACCACCGTAGGCGACGCGAGGCCCTGCGCGCGTAGGCTCCGCCTTCCGATGACGACAGGGATGCGAAATGGTGGCGAGCCGAGCCGCTCGTGAGAAGAAGGCGGCTGCCCAGGCCGGCCCGCTGGCCCGATTGCGGATCGATCTGGACGACGACCAGCAGTTCGTCTACAAGATCAGCTGCACCGAGTGCGTGGCCAAGGGCCACCGCCGGTGGTCGGCATACCGTCCGGGCGAGGACAACGGCTTCATGGCCGCGATGGACCGGTGGGTCTTCCACCTGACCGAGAAGCACCCCGACCACGACGCGCCGTGCCTCGCGTTCCTGGCGGAAGCCCAGCAGCGGCTGCACGAGCGACGGGGTCAGTAGCGCCGCTCCATCCGCTGCTCCGGGGGCTCGTCGGCCGGCCAGCCCTCCGGGACTCCGGTGTCGACGAACCCGGCCCGCTCGTACGACTTCCGCGCGCGCACGTTGTCGCTGCGGACCATCAGGAACGTCGTCCTGTCCTGGCCGGCGGCCCAGTCCACCACCGCGTCGATGAGCTGACGGGCGACACCGGTTCCTCGAGCCGACGGGGCCACCCACATGGAGATCAGCTCAACCCACCTCTCTCCGACGGGCACTCCGCTGACGACACCGATCACCGTCGTCGCCTCACGCGCCAGGAGAGTCAGCGGGACCTGGGTCAGGCGGGACTGCCAGCGCTCGACGGGGGCATCGACCCAGTCGGCGTGTCGCGAACCGAAGGCCGCCGGGGACTCGGACAGCGACGCCAGCCGCACCGTCCGGAACGTCTCCCAGTCGGCTGGTCCGATCCGCGTGATGTCCACCGGCCGAACGTAGCAAGGGACGCTCCTCATCACGCTCTGAGAGCCCGGGGCCCTACAGGACGTGGTCGCCGATGATCTGGCCGATGATCTTGATGTCCACCGACCCGGCGAACTCGAGCCGCACCTTGCCCAAGCCGCTGTACCAGACCTCCAGCTCGCAGTCCCGGTCGAAGGTGCCGGCCGTCTCGACTGACCACGCCTGCACCTTGGAGTAGGGAAGGGAAGAGTAGTCGGTCTTCTTGCCGGTGATCCCCTGGACGTTGATGCAGATGATGCGCTTGCTGGTGAAGTGCACGGAGTCCCGGGCGCCCCTGAAGCTGCGGTAGATCTCCTCGCCCTGCACGAGCATCGAGACGACGTCCGCGGTGGGCTGGGACGGGCCGAGCTTGATCATGGTGCTGTTGTTGAAGTCGATCATCGAGTTCCCCTCGTCGTGTACGTCGAGACATCATCGCCGACCGATTCAGCGCATCGTTGGTCCGCGGCTGTTGTCATAGAACGTGTGTTCGGATAGAATGGAGCATGGCTCCAATCCCCACCACCGACCTCGACCCGGGCGCCACGCTCGCGGGTCTGGAGGACGTGGTGCGTCGGCGACGCGAGGTGGAGATCGAGGACCTGCTGCTGGTCGCGCACTGGTGCGACCTGCACGGCACCGACCCGCGTGACGACCCCCGCCCGGACCCCTCGATACCGCTGCCACCCGGCTCCGACCGGTTGGTCCGGCTCGGCGGCGAGGGCACGCCGCGGGTGCGGGAGCTGACCATGTGCGAGCTCGGCGTCGCCCGGGGTGTGCACACGCTCTCCGCGCGGGCGGCGGCCGCTGACGTGCTCGACCTGCGGCACCGGCTGCCGGCGTCCTGGGCGGTCTTCCTGGGCGGCGGTGCCGATGCGTGGCTGGTGCGGCGGGTCGCCTCGCTGACCCGGGAGCTGTCCCCGGCCGCCGCGGCCGTCGTCGACGCGGCGGTGGCCCGCGTGATCGGCACCCAGGCACCGGGCCGGGTGCTCTCGATCGTGGAGGCGACGATCATCGAGGCCGACCCGGAGGCGCACCAGGCCCGTCTCGACCAGGAGCGGGACCGGCGCTTCGTCTCCCTCTCGCGCGTCGATGCCGTCGGCCTGCGGCACGTCATGGCGCGGGTGAGCGCGGGCGACGCGGCGTACGTCGACGCGGTGGTGAGCCGGGTCGCCGACATCCTCGCGACGCGGCCCGAGCACGCCGGGGACTCCCGCGACCTGCTGCGCTCGCTCGCGTTCGGCTGGCTGGCCCGCCCGGCCGAGCTGCTCGCGCTGCTGCTGGAGCACACCGAGCCCGACGACGACGCCACCGAGCCCGACGCCACCGAGCCAGACGCCACCGAGCCCGACGCCACCCACCCCGACCTCCCGCGCCCGCTGGCCCTCCCGGCCGACCTGTTGCCCGCGCTGCGCGCCGTGAAGGCCTCCCGGCTCCGGCCGCGCACCGTCCTCTACGTCCACCTCCACGAGGCCGCCCTGTCCGGAGCCGCCCCGGGTGTCGCCCGGGTCGAGGGGATCGGCCCGGTCGCGCTCTCGCAGCTCACCGAGCTCCTCGGCCACAGCCACGTGACGGTCAAGCCGGTGGTCGACCTGACCGAGCGGATCAGCAGCCTCGCCTACGAGCACCCGCGGTCGGTCAAGGAGCGGATCCACCTCCGGCATCCCGGCGACGTGTTCCCGCACGCAACCCGCACGTCCCGCACCGTCGATCTCGACCATCCCGTGCCCTACGACCCCCTCGGCCCACCGGGGCAGACCTCGAGCCACACCGGTCGTCCGCTCTCCCGCACCCCACACCGCGCCAAGACCCACCTCGCCTACCGCGTCACCGCGCTCCCGACCGGCGAGACCCTCTGGCGCACGCCCCACGGTCTGCATCGCCTCGTGGACTCCGCCGGCACCCACCGGCTCGACCCCGACGACGTCGCCGCCTGGACCAGCGACGACCCGCTCGACCGCGCCCTCGTGCGGCTCCAGCACCAGCTCCGCACCGGCCAGCTGACCCGCAGCCACCCACGTTGATGACAGGGTGGGGGCATGGAGCTGCGCATCTTCACCGAACCCCAGCAGGGCGCGACGTACGACGACCTGCTCGGCGTCGCACTGAAGGCCGAGGAGCTCGGCTTCGGGGCCTTCTTCCGGTCCGACCACTACCTCGCGAGGGGCACCGAGGGCCTGCCCGGACCGAGCGACGCCTGGATCACGCTCGCCGGGCTGGCCCGCGACACCAGCACGATCCGGCTCGGCACGATGATGACGAGCGCGACCTTCCGGCACCCCGGCCCGCTGGCGATCTCGGTCGCGAACGTCGACCAGATGAGTGGCGGGCGCGTCGAGCTCGGCATCGGGGCTGGGTGGTTCGCCGAGGAGCACACGGCGTACGGCATCCCGTTCCCGGCCACCGCTGAGCGCTTCGACCGCTTCGAGGAGCAGCTCGCGGTGATCCGGCCTCTGGGAGACGCCGCCGGGGGAGCGGTTCAGCTTCGACGGCAGCCACTACCCGGTCCGGGACTCGCCGGCGCTGCCGAAGCCCGTGCAGAGCCCGCGGCCACCGGTCCTGGTCGGCGGCGTCGGCAAGCGGCGGACGCCCGCCCTGGCCGCCCGCTACGCCGACGAGTTCAACCTCCCGTTCGTCGACGAGGAGACCACCCGCACCCAGTTCGCTCGCGTCCGCGATGCCTGCGAGGCCGTCGGCCGTGACCCGGCGACCCTGCGCTGGTCCAACGCCCTGGTGCTGTGCTGCGGCGCCGACGAGGCCGAGGTCCGGCGGCGCGCCGAGGCGATCGGGCGCGAGCCCGACGAGCTCCGCGAGAACGGCCTGGCCGGCACCCCGCAGGAGGTGGTCGACAAGCTCGGGAGGTACGCCGAGCTCGGCGCGGAGCGTGCCTACCTCCAGGTCCTCGACCTGAGTGACCTCGACCACCTGGCCATCGTGGCGAGCGAGGTCATGCCGCACGTCTGACGCGCGCTAGCCTGTTGGTCATGACCTCCACGCCCGCCGCGCCCTTCGGTCGTGTGCTGACCGCGATGGCCACCGCCTTCCACGACGACGGCTCGGTCGACCTCGACGGGACCGCCCGCATCGCCGCCCACCTGGTCGAGCACGGCCACGACGGCGTCGTGGTCTCCGGCACCACGGGGGAGTCGCCGACCACGACCGTCGCCGAGGACGGCCAGATCCTGGCCGCCGTCAAGGACGCCGTCGGCGACCGCGCCACGGTCGTCGCAGGCGTCGGCACGAACGCCACCGCGCACAGCATCGAGCTGGCGCGGCAGGCCGAGAAGATCGGCGCCGACGGCCTGCTGCTCGTCACGCCCTACTACAACAAGCCCGGCCCGGCCGGCGTCCTCAACCACTTCCGCCAGGTCGTCGAGGCCAGCGACGTCCCGGTGATGCTCTACGACGTCCCCGGCCGCACCGGCACCCAGATCAGCCTGCAGACCTACGAGACCGTCAGCGCCTGGGACACCGTCGTGGCCGTCAAGGACGCCGTCGGCGACTTCGCGCGCGGCGTGCGGCTCACCCAGATGGGCTACGCCGTCTACTCCGGCGACGACATCGCCAACCTCGGCTGGCTCGCGCACGGCGGCTGCGGCTTCGTCTCCGTCGTCGGCCACGTGGCGGGCGACGAGACGCGGGCCATGGCGGATGCCTTCTTCTCGGGCGACCACGCCGGAGCCCTCGAGATCTACACGCGGCTGCTCCCCGCGATCGACGCCGTCATGGGCGTCGAGAACTACGGAGCCACCACCGCCAAGGCCGGCCTCCAGCTCCTCGGCGTCCTCGACAACCGCAACGTCCGCGCACCCCTGGTGCCGCTGGACGACGACGAGGTGGCCGCCCTGCGGGTCGGGCTCGCCGCGTCGGGCCTGATCTAGAAGGAGCTGGATGTCCCACCCTCATCCCGAGCTCTCCGCACCGGCCGAGCTGCCGCAGGGGGGTCTGCGGATCACCCCGCTGGGCGGGCTCGGCGAGGTCGGGCGCAACATGACGGTCTTCGAGTACGACGGTCGCCTGCTCGTCGTCGACTGTGGCGTGCTCTTCCCCGAGGACCACCAGCCCGGAATCGACCTGATCCTGCCCGACTTCGACGCCATCCGGGAGCGGCTCGACGACATCGAGTGCCTGGTCCTCACCCACGGTCACGAGGACCACATCGGCGCCACGCCGTACCTCCTGCGCGAGCGCGGCGACCTCCCCCTCGTCGGCTCCGAGCTCACCCTCGCGCTGCTCGGCAGCAAGCTCCGCGAGCACCGCCTCAAGGAGACCGTCCACCACGTCGTCGCGGCCGGGGACCGGATGAGCTTCGGCCCCTTCGACCTCGAGTTCGTGGCGGTCAACCACTCGATCCCCGACGCCCTCGCCGTCGCGATCCGCACCGGCGCCGGCCTGGTCCTGCACACCGGCGACTTCAAGATGGACCAGCTCCCGCTCGACGGCCGCATCACCGACCTCAACGCGTTCGCCCGGCTCGGCGACGAGGGGGTCGACCTGTTCCTCACCGACTCCACCAACGCCGAGACGCCCGGCTTCACCCCGACCGAGCGGTCCATCACGCCGGTCATCGACCAGGTCTTCCGCGACTCGGCGCAGCGGATCATCGTGGCCTGCTTCGCCTCCCACGTGCACCGGGTCCAACAGGTGCTCGACGCCGCGGTCGCCCACGACCGGGTCGTCGCCTACGTCGGTCGCTCGATGGTCCGCAACATGGGGATCGCCCGCGACCTCGGCTACCTCCACGTGCCACCGGGCGTGCTCGTGGACGCCAAGGAGCTGAAGGACCACCCGCCCGAGCGCCAGGTGCTGATCTCGACCGGCTCGCAGGGCGAGCCGATGAGCGCCCTGAGCCGGATCGCCCAGCGCAACCACAGCTTCGTGCACATCGAGGAGGGCGACACCGTCCTGCTGGCCTCCAGCCTGATCCCCGGCAACGAGAACGCGGTCTACCGCGTCATCAACGGCCTGGCCCGCTGGGGAGCCCGGGTCGTGCACAAGGGCAACGCGCTGGTGCACGTCAGCGGCCACGCCAGTGCCGGCGAGCTCCTCTACTGCTACAACATCGTCAAGCCCCGCAACGTGCTGCCCGTGCACGGCGAGATCCGGCACATGCAGGCCAACGCGGCCCTGGCCCGCGCCGCCGGCGTCCCCAACGTCGTCATCGCCGAGGACGGTGTCGTCGTCGACCTGGTCGACGGGGTGGCTGCCATCTCCGGCAAGGTCGACTGCGGCTACGTCTTCGTCGACGGCTCGTCGGTCGGCGACGTCACCGAGTCCGACCTCAAGGACCGCCGGATCCTCGGCGAGGAGGGCTTCATCTCCGTGATCGTGGTGATGGACTCCGTCAGCGGCAAGGTCGCGGCCGGCCCGGAGATCCACGCCCGCGGCAACGCCCTCGACGGGTCCTCGTTCGACGAGCTGAGGCAGCCCATCATCGAAGCCCTCGACCGGGCCGTCGCCGAGGGCAGCACCGACGCCTACCAGCTTCAGCAGACCGTCCGCCGCGTCGTCGGCCGATGGGTCAGCAACACCCACCGCCGGCGTCCCATGATCATCCCGGTCGTCATCGAGGCCTGAGGCCCCCGCAACGCGAAGAGGCCCCGCCGGACCGAAGTCCGGCGGGGCCTCCCCATGTTCAGCCCAGCGTCAGCCGTGCTTCACGGTCGTGCGGTTGTCACCGGCGACCGCCTTGTTGTGGTGCTTCTTCTTCTGGCAGACCTGCACCTTGATGTTGTCGACGTACCAGCCGTCGATGCCGCCACAGCCGTCACGGCCCATGTCGAAACGCAGCTTGATCTTGTCGCCCACGTGGGCGCCGGCCTTCTTGAGGTCGACGATGGAGGTGCCCCACGAGCCGAAGACCGAGCCACCGTTGGTGCCGGTGAAGCCCTCCTGGCCGTTGAGCGGGTTGGTGCCGCCCTCGGCCAGGGTGGTCAGCGTGGCGTTCGGACCGTTGAAGAGGTACGCAGCGGTCGGGATGACCTTGAAGGCCTTCCCGTTGACGCTGATCTTCACGTTTCCGCCGTCGTAGCCGGCCTCGGTCGCGACGTAGTGCTGGAAGGAGAGTCGCCGGAACTTCCCGCCCGTCAGCTTGATCGCCTTGCTCTTGAGCAGGTTGGCGCTCGTGTAGTCGTCAGCGTCGCCGGCACAGCTGCCGCCGTCGGGGTCGGGACCGTACGCAGCCTTGCTGGCGTGCTTGGGTGCGTTGGCGACGGCCTTCCAGGGGAAGCCGTGACCGGGCTCGACATCCGAGTGGATCTCGGACTGCGACCAGTTCTTCAGGCCCTTCTCGAAGTCTTCCTTCCAGAGGGTCTTGGTCTTGTA
>JAOPXF010000083.1 GCA_025965295.1 Nocardioides sp. | reverse complement strand
GCGTCGGAGACGGCCTCGAGCAGCAACCGGGTCAGGTCGACCGGCTGCCTGTCCAGGGGGCGCCCGGAGTCGAGACGGGCGAGCAGCAGCAGGTCCTCGACCAGCGCGGTCATCCGGCCCGACTCCTCCTCGACCTTGTCGAGGGCGGTCGCGAGGGTGGCGGCGTCCCCGGGCCGGCGTCGCGCCAGCTCGGTGTAGCCGACGATCGTGGCCAGCGGCGAGCGCAGCTCGTGGGAGGCGTCGGCCACGAACTGGCGCACCTGAAGCTCGCTGCGGTGCCGGGCCGACAGCGACGTCTCCACGTGGGCGAGGAGAGTGTTCAGGGCGGCACCGACCTGGCCGACCTCGGTCCGCTCGTCGATGAGGTGCTCGGGCACCCGCTCGCTCAGGTCGATCTCGCCGGTCGAGAGCGGCAGCTCGGCCACCGCGTGCGCGGTCTGGGCGACCTCGTGCAGCGGCCGCAGCTGGCGGCGTACGACGAGCAGGCCGACGCCGGCCGCGGTCAGCGTGCCGAGCAGGACGAGGAGGGCCTCCCAGCCGATCAGGGTGGAGACCACGCCGTCGACGTCGTCGGTGGGCAGTCCGACGGCGACCTTGGTGTCGTCTGAGCCGGTCACGGCGATCCGGTAGGAGCCGAAGGCCGGCAGGTGCACGGTTCGCGGAACGCCGTCGGTGGGGAGTTGGTCGATCAGGTCGAGAGCGGCCGTGGAGAGGTGACGGCTGTTGGTGCGTCCCCGGGTTCCGGCGGTGATCACCTCGGACAGCACGTCGTCGTAGTCGGCGAACCAGTAGGCGGTCAGGGTGCCGACCCCTTGGCCGCGCACTTCGTCGAGGTCGCCGGGCGGCGGCGCGGGGGGACGGTGGTCGGACATCCCGAAGTCCAGGTCGCGCCCGTGCTCCGCGCGGGAGAGCGCGCCCTGGACCTTTTCGTCCAACTGGTCCGTCAGGTAGGAGCGGACGGCGAGCGTCGTCGCCGTCCCGATGAGCAGCGACACGATCGCGACCAGCGCCACGGCCGTGACGACCAGGCGCGAGGTGAGCGAGGCGAAGCGATTCACGGGAGGCTCACGTCGTGGGCTTCAGCACGTAGCCGGCACCGCGCATGGTGTGGATCATCGGCTCCCGGCCGGCGTCGATCTTCTTGCGCAGGTAGGAGATGTAGAGCTCGACGACGTTGGCCTGGCCGCCGAAGTCGTAGTTCCATACCCGGTCCAGGATCTGCGCCTTCGACAGCACCCGCCGCGGGTTGCGCATCAGGAAGCGGAGCAGCTCGAACTCGGTCGCGGTCAGCGAGATCTCGTCGCCGTCGCGGAACACCTCGTGGCTGTCCTCGTCGAGCTGGAGGTCGCCCACCACGAGCACCGAGGTGGCGGAGCTCTGCTGTGCCCCCGAGCGCCGCATCAGGGCGCGCAGCCGGGCCACTACCTCCTCGAGCGAGAACGGCTTGGTGACGTAGTCGTCGCCACCGGCGGTCAGCCCCGCCACCCGGTCCTCGACGGAGTCGCGGGCGGTGAGGAAGACGACGGGTACGTCGGGGTCAGTCGCGCGCATCCGCCGCAGCACCTCGAGCCCGTCGAAGTCCGGCAGCATCATGTCGAGGACGACCGCGTCCGGGCGGAACTCCTTCGCGGTCGCCACGGCCTTCGTGCCGGTGTGGGTCGTCGCGACCTCCCACCCCTCGTAGCGCAGCGCCATCGAGATCAGCTCGGCGATGTTCAGCTCGTCGTCGACGACGAGGACCCGCAGCGGGGACCCGTCCGCCCTCGTCAGCTCCATGGCCCCAGCCTCCCGTCCGAGTCTGTGAGTTTCCTGTGCGCGCTCTGTGGTGACCTCACGACTCTCTCACCGCTCGGGCACAGGGTTCGCACAGGCAAGGTGACCATCGTCTGCCTCATGAACGATCAGACCGAGCCCATCCAGCCCACCCCCGCCGCCCCGCCGTTGCCCCCGGAGGGCTACGAGCACCCCGATCCCGCACCGGCCACGGGCCCCCGGTTCCGGGACCGGGTCCTGGGCATCCGCGCGGTCGCGGGCGTGGCCCTCGCCGGCCTGGTGCTCGGCGGCCTGGGCGGCGCCGCCCTCGGCGCCGTGTCCGCCGGGGGCGACGAGGACCGTCGCGGTGGCCCGGGCGGCTTCGGCCGCCCGCCCTTCCAGCAGGGTCAGCCGGGGCACCTGCCCCAGCAGGGCCAGCCGGCGCCGCCGGCCGGTGCGCCGGGCGGCGTGCCCCCGGGCACCTCGCCGCAGGAGGACGACGTCCAGCCCGACGGCTCCGGGGACACGACGAGCGGCACCAACTCCTGAGCCCACCCAACCGTTCTGGCCCCGGCCCCGTTCAAGGGGTAGAAGAGAACATCGGGGCCCGCACGCGGCCCCGTCCACGGGGCACGGGGGTTGCTGATGCGGGGCGCTCGGGACGACGGCTTCAGCGCCTACGTCGTCGAGCGCCGCGGCCACCTCTGGCGCACGGCGTACCTGCTCTGCGGTGACCCGCACCGGGCCGAGGACATCGTGCAGACGGCGCTGGCCAAGCTGTACGTCGCCTGGCCGCGCGCGTCCCGCCTCGACTCGGTCGACGCCTACGCACGGCGGATCGTCGTCAACAGCCACCTCGACGACGTACGCCGGCCCTGGCGCCGCGAGCGCGCCGTCGAGGACGGGCAGCTCGACCGTCCGGCCCCGGCCGGGGTCAGCGCCGAGGACTCCGATGCTCTCTGGACCGCCTTGCGGGGGCTTGCTCCCGGACAACGGCGCGTGGTGGTGCTGCGGCACCTCTGGGGCCTGTCCGTCGACGAGACCGCCGCCGACCTGGGGATCAGCCCCGGGACGGTGAAGAGCCAGACGTCCGACGCCCTCGCGAAGCTGCGCGAGGCGTTGGCGCCGGCCGACTCGACGCACGCCCCTGGGGAGCCCCGATGAACGAGCCCGAGCAGCACACCGACCTCGACGACCGGCTCCGCCGGCTGGCCGCGGGGTTGGCGGCACCCGACGTGCCGGCGGACGACGACGTCTCCCGCGGGCGCCGCCGCCTGGTCCGCCAGCGGCTCGCGATCGGCGGCGCCTGCCTGGCGACCGCGACGGCCCTCGGGCTCGGCGCCGTGGCAGCTCCCGGGATCCTC
>JAOPXF010000339.1 GCA_025965295.1 Nocardioides sp. | reverse complement strand
CGCCGTCCTCTGCCTCGAGGCGATCACGCTCGGCCTGACCACGCCGGTGATGATCTCGGTCTCCGACGTGGACACGGGCACCGCCCTGGCCATCGGGCTCGGCCTGATGGTCGCCTGCCTGCTGCTGGCCGGGATGCTGCGCGCCGAGTGGGCCTACGGCGTCGGCTGGGCCGTCCAGCTCGCCGCGGTCGCGCTCGGGCTGCTGGTGCCGCTCATGTTCTTCCTCGGCGCGCTCTTCGGGCTGCTCTGGGGCACGGCGTACTTCCTGGGCCGCAAGATCGAGCGGGAACGCGCCCAGGCGTACGCGGCGCTCGACGCCGGGACCGCGTGAACCTCCCGGATCCCCCTCGGTAGGGTGCGCGCATGACTCAGCCGTCTGCACAGCGCACCCTGGTCCTGCTCAAGCCCGACACCGTCCGGCGCGGGCTGGTCGGTGAGGTCCTCTCCCGTTTCGAGGCCAAGGGGCTCACGATCGTGGCGATGGAGCACCGCACGATCGACGCCGCCACCGCGGACGCGCACTACGCCGAGCACGTCGAGCGGGACTTCTATCCGCCGCTGCGCGCGTTCGTGACCGGCGGGCCGCTGGTCGCGCTGGTGCTCGAGGGCGACGAGGCGGTCGAGGTGGTGCGCGCGATCAACGGCGCCACCGACGGCCGCAAGGCGGCGCCCGGCACCATCCGCGGCGACCTCTCGCTGTCCAACCGCGAGAACCTCGTGCACGGCTCCGACTCGCCCGAGTCGGCGGAGCGCGAGATCGGGATCTGGTTCCCCCACCTCTGACCCGCCCGAAACTTTCCGACAGGTCGATGTCTCACCTGTCACACGTGTCCCGTGCACCCCGGCGTGCCTGCGCCGATCCGGGCCTTGAGGTACCTACGCTCGCTATCGGGTCGGCCGCCCTGCCGTGCCCCCTTCCCGTACTCCAGCGACCTGCGAGGCACCAGGCATGGCGAACAGCTTCATCGGCCGGGACATGGCCGTTGACCTCGGCACCGCCAACACGCTGGTCTACGTCCGCGGCAAGGGGATCCTGCTCGACGAGCCCAGCGTCGTCGCGCTGAACTCCACGACCGGCGAGATCCTCGCCGTCGGCCACGAGGCCAAGCGGATGATCGGCCGCACCCCCGACAACATCACCGCCATCCGGCCGCTCAAGGACGGCGTGATCGCCGACTTCGAGGCGACCGAGCAGATGCTGCGGTTCTTCATCCAGCAGGTGCACCGGCGCCGCTACTTCGCCAAGCCCCGGATGGTCATCTGCGTGCCGAGCGGCATCACCGCCGTCGAGCAGCGGGCCGTGAAGGAGGCCGGCTACCAGGCGGGCGCGCGTCGGGTCTACATCGTCGAGGAGCCGATGGCCGCCGCGATCGGCGCCGGGCTCCCCGTCCACCAGGCCACCGGCAACATGGTCGTCGACGTCGGCGGAGGCACCACCGAGGTCGCGGTGATCTCCCTCGGCGGCATCGTCACCAGCCTCTCGATCCGTACGGCGGGCGACGACCTGGACGCCTCCATCGTGGCCTGGATGAAGAAGGAGTACTCCCTGATGCTGGGGGAGCGCACCGCCGAGGAGGTCAAGATGACCCTCGGGTCGGCCTTCCCGCTGCCCGACGAGCCCGCGGCCGAGATCCGCGGCCGCGACATGGTCTCCGGCCTGCCGCGCACCGTCGTGGTGAGCAGCGCCGAGGTGCGCCAGGCGCTCGAGGAGCCCCTGCACGCCATCGTCGACGCCGTCCGCGCCACCCTCGACCAGACCCCGCCCGAGCTCGCGGGCGACATCATGGACCGCGGCATCGTGCTCACCGGTGGTGGGGCGCTGCTCCGCGGCCTCGACGAGCGCCTGCGCCACGAGACCGGGATGCCGGTCCACGTCGCCGAGAGCCCGCTCACGTCGGTCGCGCTCGGTGCCGGGAAGTGCGTCGAGGAGTTCGAGGCGCTCCAGCAGGTGCTCGTGACCGAGCCCAGGCGCTTCTGATGGTCGACCGCGAGAAGCGCTGGCGCGGCACCGACCGGCTCGAGGAGCGCGGCCGGCCGTCGCGCTCGCTGATGGTCGCCCTGCTGCTGGCCTGCCTGACCCTGATCACCCTCGACTACCACGGTGGCAGCAGCTCGCCGATGGAGCCGGTGCGTCGCGTGGTCGGCGAGGCCTTCGGGCCCGTCGAGACCGGCACGGCCACCGCGATCCGGCCGTTCACGTCCGTCCCGCGGTGGTTCCGCTCGCACGACGCCCTCAGCGACGACATCGCGAAGCTGCAGGCCGAGAACTCCCGGCTGCGCTCCGAGGTCAACACCGCCGGCTACGACCGCAACCGGCTGGCCGAGTTCGACGGGCTCACGGCGGCCGCCGACGACCTCGGCTACGCCCTGGTGCCGGCCCGCGTGGTCGGCCTCGGACCGGCCCAGTCGTTCTCCCGCACCGTCACGATCGACGCCGGCTCGCGCGCCGGCCTGCGCCCGGACATGACCGTCCTCAACAACGACGGCCTGGTCGGGCGGGTCCTGCGCGTCACCAACTCCACCGCCACGGTGCTGCTGATCATCGACGGCGAGTCCGTCGTCGGCGGCCGGGTCGGCGAGAGCATGGAGGTGGGCTTCCTCCATGGGCGCGGCGTGCTCGGCAACGACGGCCGCCTCGACCTCGAGCTGGCCGACGAGTCGGTCGTGCCGGCCAAGGGCGACACGGTCGTCACGTGGGGCAGCAACGGCGGGGCGCCGTACGTCTCCGGCATCCCGGTCGGCCGCGTCACCACGGTCTACAGCAGCCTGCGCGAGACCTCGCAGCGTGCCGTCATCGACCCGTACGTCGACTTCGGCGCGCTCGACCTGGTCGGCGTGGTGGTCCCGTCCGGCACGTCGAGCGACCGGGCCGTCATCGAGGCCGACGGGAGCCTTCGATGAGCCACCCCACGAAACCGCTCGCTGCGCTCACGCTTCCGCGGGGGCCCCGATGAGCCACCCCACGAAACCGCTCGCTGCGCTCACGCTTCCGCGGGGGCCCCAGTGACCGCCGTGCGCGCGATCGTCGCCTTCCTCGCGGTCAGCGTCGCCCTCGTCCTCCAGGTGACGCTCTTCCCGCACCTGGCCTGGCAGGGCATCGTGCCCAACCTGTGCCTGCTCGTCGTGGTGGCGGCCGCGCTGACCCGGGGCCCCCAGTTCGCGGCCGTGCTCGGCTTCGCCGCCGGTGTCACCCTCGATCTGGCCCCGCCGGCCGACCACGTCGCCGGACGCTGGGCACTGGCGCTCGTGGTGGTCGGCTACGTCGCCGGCCGGATGCGCCAGGACGTCCGCCCGAGCGCCACGGCCGTCGTCGCGACCGTCGCCGCGTCCTCCTTCGTCGGCACGTCGGTCTTCGCGCTCAGCGGGCTGGTGCTGCGCGACCCCGCGATGGCGGTCCCCGACCTGCTGGAGGTGATCCTCGTCGCGGTGGCCTGGGACGTGCTCCTCACGCCGCTCGTGCTGCCCCTGGTGATGGCGATGTTCCACCGCCTCGAGCCGGCGCGGAACCCGTGATGGGGTCGGCCGGCGGCCGCGGACCCGCCGCCTCGACGACCCGGGGCCGGCTGCGGCTGATCGTCATCCAGGTGCTGGTGTTCTCGCTCTTCGCGACGCTCTTCGCCCGGCTCTACTACCTCCAGGTGGTCAGCGGCGAGGAGTACCACGCGCAGGCGGCCTCCCAGTCCGTCCGCGAGATCGTGGTGCAGCCCCAGCGCGGACTCATCGTCGACGACATGGGCCGCCCGCTGGTCGCCAACCGCACCTCCTGGGTCGTGTCGGTCGACCGCACCCTGCTCGGCAAGATGTCCGAGCACCAGCAGCGGGTCCTCATCGAGCGGCTCGCCCTGGTCGTCGACCAGACCCCGGCGGGAATCCGCAAGCGCCTGGTCACCTGCGGTGACGCGGGCAGTGTCGTCGGCACCTGCTGGAACGGCTCGCCGTACCAGCCCGTCCCCGTCGCCACCGACGTCCGGCAGGGGCAGGCCCTGCGCGTGCTCGAGCAGCCCGAGGACTACCCGTCGGTCCTCGCGGAGCAGCAGAGCGTGCGCGCCTACCCGCGCCCGTTCGGCGTCAACCTCGCCCACGTGCTGGGCTATCTCAGCCCGATCACCGAGCAGGAGTACGACACCGCCCGCGACGACGACGACCGCTCCGTCAACGGCGCCTCGTCCGTCGGCCGCGCCGGCGTCGAGAAGGAGTACGACCGCTGGCTGCGGGGGATGCCCGGCTACAAGCGGGTCGCCGTCGACTCGATGGGGCGCGTGCTCGGTGACGACAGCGAGGTCGAGGGCCAGCCCGGCGACACGCTCGTCACCTCGATCGACGCCAAGGTGCAGGGGGTCGTCGAGAAGCAGCTGGCCGAGACGATCCAGCTCGCGCGCCACACCTACGACAAGGTCACCCACCGCAACTACCGGGCCGACTCCGGCGCGGTTGTGGTCATGGAGGCCAGGACGGGCCGGATCATCTCGATGGCCAGCCAGCCGACGTACGACCCCTCGGTCTGGGTGGGCGGCATCTCGAAGAAGCAGCTCGCCCGCCTCTACTCGGAGAAGGCCGGCACCCCGCTGCTCGGTCGGGCGACCCAGGGGCAGTTCGCCCCGGGCTCCACGTGGAAGCCGATCATGACCGTCGGTGCCCTCAACAACGGCTACTCACAGGACACCAAGCTCGACTGCTCGGGCGGTCTCCAGGTCGGCAACCGGTGGTTCAAGAACTACGAGTCCGCGGCCTACGGCTACATCGACTTCGCCCGCGCGCTCGAGCTCTCGTGCGACACCTTCTTCTACCGTGTGGGCATCCACTTCTGGCAGAAGTACGGCTCGGACCCGACGAACGTCGATGCCCGCGACCCGCTGGTCGAGGAGGCCAAGAACTTCGGCTTCGGCAGCGAGACCGGCGTCGACCTGCCCGGCGAGGCCAGTGGCCGGATCGCCGACCGGCACTGGAAGCTCGCCTACTGGAAGTCCATGAAGAGCTACTACTGCACGATGGACGAGAAGGGCAACGCCCCCAACGCCTTCCTGCGCGTCTTCGCCCACGAGTTCTGCCTCGAGGGCAGCTATTACCGGGCCGGCGACGCCGTGAACTACGCGATCGGGCAGGGCGACACGATCGTCACGCCGCTCCAGCTGGCGCGGGCCTACGCCGCGCTCTCCAACGGCGGCACGCTCTACGCACCCCGGATCGCCAAGGCGATCGTCAGCCCCGACGGGCAGGTCCTCAAGCGGTTCGCGCCGAAGGTGGCCGGCAAGGTCGACGCGTCGGCGGCCAGCCTCAAGTACGTCGACACCGCGCTCCAGGGCACCCCCAAGGTCGGCACCCTCGCGTGGAAGTTCATCGACTTCCCGCTCGACAGGGTGCACATCCGCGGCAAGACGGGCTCGGCCGAGGTCTACGGCAAGCAGTCGACCTCGTGGGTCGCGACGTACGACGAGAACTACGTCGTGGTCATGATGGTGAGCCAGGCCGGCACCGGGTCGGGCACCTCGGGCCCGGCGGTCCGCAAGATCTGGGAGGCGCTGTACGGCGTCGACGGCATGAACGTCGACCCGCGGCGCTCGGCCATCGCGGGCACGACGCCGCCCGCCGGCCTGCCCACGTTCATGAAGGACGGCTCGATCCTCCCGCCGGCCCGGAAGGACTGACATGTCCCAGCTGCACACCCAGCGCCCGGCTCTGCGGGCACCCGGCCTCGACTGGCTCCTGATGCTGGCGGTGCTGGCCCTGGTCACCCTCGGCAGCCTGCTGGTCTGGTCGGCCACGTCGCAGCGTGACGACCTCACCCTCGGCGACTCCTCGGCGTACCTCAAGAAGCAGCTCGTCAACGTGGCCATCGGCCTCGTCCTGCTCGTGATCGTGATGGCCACCGACCACCGGTGGGTGCGGATCATGGCGCCGCTGGTCTACCTCGCCTCGATCGCCGGGCTGGCACTCGTGCTCACGATGGGCAGCACGATCAACGGCTCGCGCTCGTGGCTGCAGCTCGGCGGCATGTCCATCCAGCCATCGGAGTTCGCCAAGCTCGCCGTCGTCATCGGCATGGCGCTGCTCGTCGCCGAGCGCGCGGAGGGCAGGTGGCGCAACCGGGTCGGCACGGTCGAGGTCGTCGGCATGCTGCTCATAGCGGGGCTCCCCGCGACGCTGATCATGCTGCAGCCGGACCTCGGCACCATGCTGGTGCTCTCCGCGACGGTCTTCGGCGTGCTCGCGGTCTCCGGCGCTCCGCGCCGGTGGCTGCTCCTGCTCCTCGGTGGTGGCGTGACCGCGGCGGTGGCCGCCGTCGCGGCGGGCTTCCTCAAGCAGTACCAGGTCGACCGGTTCCTCGCGTTCACCAACCCGGACCTCGATCCCCGCGGCGCCGGCTACAACGTCGAGCAGGCGCGGATCGCGGTCGGCAACGGTGGCCTCTTCGGGCAGGGCCTCTTCCAAGGCTCGCAGACCCGGTCCGGCTTCGTGCCCGAGCAGCACACCGACTTCATCTTCACGGTCGCGGGGGAGGAGCTCGGCCTGGTCGGCGCCGGCATCCTGATCGGACTGCTGACGATCGTCATCTGGCGGGCCCTCTCGATCGCCGCGCACACCGACGACGCGTTCGGCCGGGTGGCCGCCGCCGGCATCGCCTGCTGGTTCGGTTTCCAGGCGTTCCAGAACGTCGGCATGTGCCTGGGGATCATGCCGGTCACCGGCGTGCCGCTGCCGTTCGTGTCGTACGGCGGCAGCTCGATGTTCGCGGGCATGCTCGCGGTCGGGCTGCTCCTCAACATCTCCCGCCGCGCCGCCGAGGCCCCGGCCGCCCGCATGCAGCCCGCCAAGCGCGTCCTGGTGCGAAGCTGACCTACCCGGCGCGAAGCCGATCTAGAGGAAGCGCTTCAGTGCCTCGATGGAGCGGGCGGGCTGCGTGACGGCGATGCCCTCGCCGATCGCGGTGAGCGTCCAGCTGTCGCCGTCGCGCTGGATCTTGGCCATCGCCAGGCCCGTCTGGGGCACACCGAGGGTGAGCGTGAAGCGGGCCAGCTCGACCTCGGTGTCGCCGGCGGTGTCGACGAGGCGGCAG
>JAOPXF010000330.1 GCA_025965295.1 Nocardioides sp. | reverse complement strand
GCCCTTGAGCAGCATGTCCCACGCGGTGGTCACGGCGAGCGCACGCGACACGGGGTCGGGCAGCCCACCGGCGGCCGTCAGCATCGTGCGCAGCGACCGCTCGTCGGTCCGCACTGCGGCGAACGTCAGGTCGGCGTCATTGACGAGGAAGAGGTCGGCCGTCTCCGGGAGCCCCTCGACCGGCGTACGGGTGCCCGTGGTCTCGGCGTACGCCGTGCCGACCCGCTCCATCGCGTCGCCGGCCCGGTTGTAGACACCGATCTCGAGGTGGTGGGGGCGCGGCTCCTCCCCGTCGGGCCCGATCGCGAGGATCTCCCCGTTGCGGAGGGTGAGCGTGTCGGTGCCGGCCCGGTCGAACCAGGCCGTCGTCCACTCCGACAGGTCGCGGCCGGCGGCGCTGCCGACGGCCGCCATCAGGTCAGCGAGCCGGGTGTTGCCCCATGCGTGCTCACGGAAGTAGGCGCGCAACCCCTCGACGAACACGTCCTCGCCGACGTAGGCGACCAGCTGCTTGAGGACACTCTCGCCCTTGACGTAGGTGATCGCGTCGAAGTTGGCCATCGCCTGCGCGACGTCCGGGACGTCGCCGCGGATCGGGTGCGAGGCGGGCCCCATGTCGACCTGGTAGCCGGTGAGCTTCAGCCCGGCCAGGAACGTCGCCCAGCCCTCGGTGTACGGCGTGGCGTTGACGCCCGCCCAGGTGGCCGCCCACGAGGCGAAGGCCTCGTTCAGCCAGAGGTCGTCCCACCACTGCATCGTCACGAGGTCGCCGAACCACATGTGCGCCATCTCGTGCAGGAGCACGGAGTTGACCGCCGCACGCTGGCCGTGGGTGGGCGGGCTGCGGAAGAGCACCGCGTCGGTCCAGGTGACGCAGCCCCAGTTCTCCATGGCGCCGCCCATGTTCGGCACGAACACCTGGTCGTAGCGCTCCTGCGGGAACGGCTGGCCGAAGCGCTCGCCGAAGAACGCGAGACCCGCCTCGGTCGAGGCGAACAGGTCGGCGGCGTCACGCTCGAGGTACTGCTTGAGCGACTGCCGGCAGTAGAGCCCGAGGCTGTGCCCGCCGCGCTGCTCGCGGAGCTCGTGGAACGGGCCGGCATTGACCACGACGACGTACGTCGATAGCCGCGGCGTGTCCGGGAACGTCCAGAGCCGCCCACCGTCCTCGGCGTCGACCACCTCGTCGGGGGCCCCGTTGCTGGTGACCGTCCAGGACTCGGGGGCCAGCACCGTGAACGCGTGCGGTGCCTTCAGGTCGGGCTGGTCGAAGCAGGCCCAGGCACGGCGGGCGTCGTCGGCCTCGAACGAGGTCCAGACGTAGACGAGCTTGTCGGAGGGGTCGACGGTGCGCAGGATGCCGGCACCGCTGCCGGTGTCCGCCTGCGCGGCCCGGACGACCAGCACGTTGTCGGCCGCGAGGTCCGGCAGCGGGATCCGGCCCTCGGCGACCGTCGACAGGTCGAGGTCACGGCCGTTGAGCGTCGCGTGCCGGACCTCGGCGACGCAGTCGACGAACGTGCTCGCCCCGGGCTCGCCGCACCGGAATGTGATCGTCGAGGTGGACTCGAGCACCTCGCCCTCGAAGAGGCCACGCAGGTCCACGGCGATGTCGTAGCGGTCGACGTCGAGCAACGCGGAGCGTGCCTCGGCCTCGTCCCTGGTCAGGCTCCTGGGGCTCTGGTTCATGGGCGCCACGGTAGCGTCAGCGCCATGACGATCCCGTCTGCGACACCGGGCCGGCTGCCCACCGACGAGCACGAGTCCTGGCCGGTCGACGACACCACCGACCTGCACCGTGACGACTGGGTGATGGCCCTGCGCTCCGACCGGATCCGGCGCCCTGGGCACCCCGGCGAGGAGCCGTTCGCCCGGTTGGTGCTGGAGCACCCCGGTGCCTCGATCGTGCTCGCGGTCGACGAGCAGGAGCGGGTCTTCTGCCTGCGGCAGTACCGCCATCCCGTCCGGCGCCGGCTCGTCGAGCTGCCCGCCGGCCTGCTCGACCAGGGCGACGAGGACCCGCTCGAGGTGGCGAAGCGAGAGCTCGTCGAGGAGGCGGCCCTCGAGGCGGGGGAGTGGACGCACCTCGCGTCGACGTACTCCTCGCCCGGGATCATCGCGGAGGTCCAGCACTTCTATCTCGCCCGCGACCTGCGGTCCGCGGACCGCGGCGACTTCGAGCTGCAGCACGAGGAGGCGGACATGGAGACCTTCTGGGCGCCGTACGACGAGCTCCTCGCCGCGGCCCTCGACGGCCGGGTCCAGGACGCCCCACTCGTGCTCGCCCTCCTCGCGGCGCAGGCGCGGGGGCTCGCGGGTCCGGGGGTCTCCGGGGAGTAGTCTCACGGCCGTCGTCTCAACGACGAGGCGGCTCCAGATCGAGGGAGTTCAGGTGAAGGTCGGCGTTCCGAAGGAAGTCAAGAACCACGAGTACCGCGTCGCGATCACGCCGATCGGGGTGCACGAGCTGGTCTCGCACGGGCACGAGGTCCTGATCGAGACCGGTGCCGGCGTGGGCTCCTCGATCCTCGACGAGGAGTACGTCGCCGCCGGTGCCCGGATCGTCCCCGACGCCGATGCCGCCTGGGGAGCCGACGGCTCGGTCGACATGGTGCTCAAGGTCAAGGAGCCGGTCGCGGAGGAGTACCACCGGATGCGCGAGGGGCTCACCCTCTTCACCTACTTGCACCTGGCCGCCGACAAGCCGCTCACCGAGGAGCTGCTCAAGCGCAAGATCACCGCCATCGCCTACGAGACGGTGCAGCTGCCCTCGGGCGGGCTGCCGCTGCTCTACCCGATGTCCGAGGTCGCCGGCTGCCTGGCGCCCCAGGTCGGTGCCTACTCCCTGCTCAAGGCCGAGGGGGGTCGCGGGGTGCTGATGGGTGGTGTCGGCGGTGTCGCGAACGCCAAGGTCGTCATCATCGGTGCGGGTGTCTCCGGCCAGAACGCCGCGAACATCGCGCTCGGCATGGGTGCGGACGTGACGCTGCTCGACACCGACCTGGACAAGCTGCGGATGTCGTTCTGGCGCTACAACAACCGGGTCCACGGGCTGGCGTCGTCCAAGCTCGCGGTCGAGCAGCAGGTGCGCGAGGCCGACATGGTCATCGGTGCGGTGCTGATTCCCGGTGCGAAGGCCCCCAAGCTGGTCTCCAACGAGCTGGTCTCGCAGATGAAGCCGGGCTCGGTGCTCGTCGACATCGCGGTCGACCAGGGCGGCTGCTTCGAGGACACGCACGCCACCACGCAC
>JAOPXF010000305.1 GCA_025965295.1 Nocardioides sp. | reverse complement strand
CACCGTCGCCGTGGGCGATGGTCGCGAGCCGCTGCACGTGCCGGCCGAGCACCCGGCTGATCGCGGCGGTCTCCGCCTCGCACAGCTGGGGGAACTCGTGGGCGACGTGCGACACCGGGCAGTGCTGCTGGCAGAGCTGCTGTCCCATGGGCAGCTCGCGGACGGCGGCGGCGTAGCCCTCGTCGGAGAAGACCCGGGCCAGCACCTCCGTCGGGTTGAGCCAGGGGTGGGCGTCCTGAACGCCCTCGAAGCGCTCCTCGATGAACGCGACCCGGCGGGTCGCGAACTCGCGGACGGCCGGGTCACCACCGGTCTCGTCGAGGAACCGGAGCGCCAGCACCGCCAGGTCGTCGTACTGCTGGTCGAAGCCGTCCCGACCGGTCTCGGTGAGCGCGAAGAGCTTGGCCGGGCGGCCGCGGCCACGGGTGGCCAGCGTGCGCGGCTCGCGCGCCTCGAGCACGCCCTCCTCGAGCAGCTGGTCGAGGTGCCGGCGGACGGCGGCCGGGGTCAGGTCGAGGCGCTCGGCCAGGGCC
Organism: Nocardioides sp.; assembly: GCA_025965295.1. GTDB lineage: Bacteria > Actinomycetota > Actinomycetes > Propionibacteriales > Nocardioidaceae > Nocardioides. The sequence continues at coordinate 8,235 of JAOPXF010000305.1, read as the reverse complement.
GCGGCGGTCGACGGGCCCTCGACGAGGATCGACCGTACGACGCGCTGGCGCGTCGGCTGGTCGTGTGCCCCGGGACGGGCCTCGTCGAATTCCACAACACCAGTGTGCCGTTAATGATTGGAAGCATTCAAGTAAGGTCGCCCTAACACCACTGCGAGGGGGAGACACGTGCCGGGATCGCTGCTGGGCAACGTCGTGAGGCGGGTCGAGGACCCCGACCTGATCACCGGGCGGAGCACCTTCGTCGACAACCAACGGGTCGAGGGCACCCTGCACGCCGTCTTCGTGCGCAGCCCGTACGCCCACGCCCGCCTGACGGGGGTGGACACGTCCGAGGCCGAGGCCTCCCCCGGCGTCGTCGCGGTGCTCACCGGTCGTGAGCTCGGGGACCGGCCGGTCCCGCTGTTCGCCGAGGTGAACCCTGCCATCGGCCGCACCGCCCTGGCCCACGGCAAGGTCCGCTACGTCGGCGACCCCGTGGCGCTCGTGGTCGCGGAGACACGTGCCCAGGCGCTGGACGCCGCCGAGCTCGTCGACGTCGACTACGACGAGCTCCCGGCCGTCGCCGACATGGAGCGGGCGCTGGCCGACGGGGCGCCACTGCAGTTCGAGGAGCTCGGCAGCAACATCGCCGGGTCCCGTCGCGACGCCGACGGCACCGACCCGTTCGCCGGCGCGGCCCACGTCGTGCGGGCCCGGATGGAGAACCAGCGGCTGGCGACCGCGCCGATGGAGGGTCACGCGATCCTCGTGCAGCCGACCGACGGCGGCCTGACCGCCTGGGTCTCCACCCAGCACCCCCACCTCACCCGCGACCTGATCGCCGGCTACACCGGTCTCGAGCCCGACCGGGTGCGCGTGATCGCCCCCCACGTCGGTGGTGCGTTCGGAGGAAAGGCCGGCATCGGCACCGAGCACGCCGCCGTGGTCGCCGCCGCGGTGCGGATCGGTCGGCCGGTCAGGTGGACCGAGACCCGCAGCGAGGCGATGATCTCGATGCACGGTCGGGGCCAGGTGCAGTACGCCGAGCTCGGTCTGGACGCCGACGCGAAGATCGTCGGACTGCGCCTGCACGTGATCGGCGACTGCGGGGCCTACGCCGGCTTCGGCGGCACCTTCCCGCTCGGGTCGACGTACCTGATGGCGCAGGGCCCCTACGTCGTCCCCGAGCTGCGCTACGCGGGGATCGCGGCCCTCACCAACACCGCGCCGATGGGCGCGTTCCGCGGGGCCGGCCGACCGGAGGCCGCCGCGCTGCTCGAGCGGCTGCTGGACATCGCCGCCGACGAGGTCGGCCTGCCGCCCGAGGAGATCCGCCGCCGCAACCTGATCGCGCCGGACGCGTTCCCGTACGCCACCCTCACGGGCGCGACGTACGACGTCGGCGACTACGACCTGCCCCTGCGCGAGGCCCTCCGGATCGCCGACGTCGACGCGGCCCGCGAGGAGCAGCGCCGGCGTCGCGAGGCCGGGGAGGTGCGCCAGCTCGGCATCGGGATCGCCGTCTACGTCGAGATCACCGGCTTCGGTGGGTCCGAGTTCGGCTCCGTGCACGTCCACGAGGACGGATCCGCGACGGTGATGGCCGGCACGTCCTCGCACGGCCAGGGTCACGCCACCTCGTTCGCGATGATCGTGTCCGACCGGCTGGGCATCCCGATGGACAAGATCGGCTACGTCCAGTCCGACACCCACCTGGTGCGCACCGGCGGCGGCACCGGCGGCTCCCGGTCGCTCCAGCTCGGCGGCAACGCCGTCGGCCAGGCGGCCGGCGAGCTGCGCGAGAAGGCCGTCGAGGTCGCGGCCCGGATGCTGGAGGCCAACCCGGCCGACATCGTCCTCGACGACTCCGGCTTCGCCGTCCAGGGCGTCGCCGACGCCCGGGTCTCCTGGCCCGAGGTCGCGGCCTACGCCCACGAGCACGACGGCGGCCTGGGCTCCGACACCGACTTCACCCAGCACGGCGCCACCTTCCCGTTCGGCGCGCACGTGTCGATCGTCGAGGTCGACACCGACACCGGCTTCGTCACGCCGCTGCGCCACGTCGCCGTCGACGACTGCGGCCGGGTGCTCAACCCGCTCGTCGTCGAGGGGCAGCAGCACGGCGGTGCCCTGCAGGGCATCTCGCAGGCGCTCTGGGAACAGTTCGTGTACGACGAGGCCGGGACCCCGCTGACCACGACCTTCGCCGACTACGCCATGCCGACGGCGGCGGACGGCATCAGCTTCGAGGTCTCCACGACCCAGACCCCGACGCCGCTCAACCCGCTGGGCGCCAAGGGCATCGGGGAGTCCGCCACGATCGGGTCCACGCCGGCCGTCCAGAACGCGGTCGTCGACGCGCTCAGCCACCTCGGAGTGCGCCACGTCGACCTGCCGTGCACGCCCGAGCGGGTGTGGACCGCGATCCGGCAGGCCGCCGACGGCACTCTCCCCGACCTCTGGCGCGAGCCCCCCGCCGCGTTCGCCGACCTGCCCGTCGACGGCAGCGGCGGGGAGACGACGAGCGCCGAGATCTGAGGCGTCCGCCCCGCCCGAGGCCCGGCGTACCCGCCTTCCTAGACTGAGCGCGTGTCCGCCAGCGCCCCCGCCGTTCAGGTCGACGGCCTGGTGATGCGGTACGCCGACAAGGTCGCCGTCGACGAGCTCTCCCTCGTCGTCGACCGGCAGACCATCACCGCGGTGCTCGGACCAAACGGCGCCGGCAAGACCACCACGCTCGAGACCTGCGAGGGCTACCGCAAGCCGCAGCGCGGCACCGTCCGGGTGCTGGGGCTCGACCCCGTCCGCGACCGGGCCGACCTGCTCCCCCGGATCGGCGTGATGCTCCAGGGCGGGGGTGCCTGGAGCGGCGTCCGCGCCATGGAGATGCTCCGCCACGTCGCCCGGTTGCACGCCGAGCCGCTCGACACCGACCTGCTCGCCGAGCGGCTCGGGCTCGGCGACTGCGGGAAGACGCCCTACCGCCGACTGTCCGGTGGCCAGCAACAGCGCCTCGGGCTCGCCATGGCCGTCGTCGGCCGCCCCGAGATCGTCTTCGTCGACGAGCCGACCGCCGGCATGGACCCCGCGGCCCGCCGTACGACGTGGGCGTTGCTGCAGGAGCTCCGGGACGCCGGGGTCACCGTCGTCCTGACCACGCACTACATGGACGAGGCCGAGCAGCTCGCCGACCAGATCCACATCATCGACCACGGTCGCCTGATCGCCTCCGGCTCGCCGCTCGAGCTGACCCGCGGCGGCACCGCGGCCACGATCCGGCTGGTCGTGACCCGGCCCTTCCCGCCGGGCTCGCCCGACCTGCTGCAGCGCAGCCTGGGCGACCCGACCGAGGTGACCCAGCTCGACGAGCGCAGCCTGCTGGTCACCGGGCCGGCCGACGGCTCGACGCTCGCGAAGGTCTCGCGCTGGTGCGAGGACAACGACGTGCTGCCCGAGTCGTTGACGCTGGGCCAGCGCAACCTCGAGGACGTCTTCCTGCAGCTGACCGGGCGGGAGCTGGCGCCGTGAGCCTCGAGTTCTCCCCTCGGCCCGGCGCCGCGCCGCTGCGCCGACAGGTCCTGGCGCAGGCGGCCATGGAGTCCCGCCTGATGCTGCGCAACGGCGAGCAGCTGCTGCTCGCCGTCGTCATCCCCGTCATCGTGCTGGTCGGCGCCGTGGAGGGGGCCCACCGGGTCGGCAAGAGCCTCGACCACCCGGCGGTCGACGTCTTCACGCCGGGCGTCCTCGCGCTGGCCGTGATGTCGACGGCGTTCACCTCGCTCGCGATCGCGACCGGCTTCGAGCGGCGCTACGGCGTCATCAAGTGGCTCGGCTCCTCACCGCTCCCCCGGTCCGGCCTGCTGGCGGGCAAGGTCGGCGCCCTGTTGCTGGTGGAGGTCCTCCAGGTCTCGGTCATCTCCGTGGTCGCCCTGGCGCTGGGCTGGGACCCGAACGCCGGGCTGCTCGGCGCCGCGCTCGGCGTGGTGCTGGGCACCGCCGCCTTCGCGTCCCTGGGCCTGTTCCTGGCCGGGGTGCTCCGGGCTGAGGCGACGCTGGCGGCCGCGAACCTCGTCTACCTGCTGCTGATGGCCGGCGGTGCGGTCGTGCTCCCCGCATCGGCGTACGGCGCCTTCGGCGAGGTGGTCCGCTGGCTGCCCTCGGGCGCGCTCGGCGACGTCATGCGCGACGCCCTCATCGACGGCCGGACCACCTGGCTGGACCTCGCCGTGCTGCTCGCCTGGGCCGCCCTCGGCACCATCCTCACGGCGAGGACGTTCACGTGGGAGTGACCGCACGCGTCCGCGACCGGTCCACCCGCCTCGACGAGTGGGTCAGGGGCTGGGGGTGGGCCTCCCTGGTGTCCAACTGCGTCCTGGTCGTCACCGGCGGCGTGGTCCGCCTGACCGGCTCCGGGCTCGGCTGCCCGACCTGGCCCCGCTGTACCGAGGAGTCGTTCACGCCGCACGGCGCCTACGACATCCACTCGGTCATCGAGTTCGGCAACCGGCTGCTGACCTACGTCCTCGTGGCGGTGGCCGTCGGCACGTTCGTCGCCGCGTGGCAGTCCGGCCGGCGCGACCTGCGGCGGCTGGCACTCGTCATGGCCCTCGGGATCCCGGCCCAGGCGGTGATCGGGGGCATCACGGTCCTGACCGACCTCAACCCGTGGGTCGTGTCGCTGCACCTGCTCTGCTCGCTCGCGATCATCGGGGTGTCGGTGCTCTTCCTCCAGCGCGTCGACCGCCCGGCCCCCGTCGTACCCCCTGGTGGCGCGGTGCCGGGTCTCGCCTGGGCAACGTTCGCGTCGGCCTGGGCCGTGCTGTACGTCGGCACGGTCGTGACCGGTTCGGGCCCGCACGCCGGCGACGCCAACTCGGCCCGCAACGGCCTCTCGCCGCTCCAGATGAGCCAGCTGCACGCCGACCTCGTCTTCCTGTTCGTCGGCCTGACCGTGGGGCTGCTGTTCGCCGTCGTCGCCGTCGGTCTCCCCCAGTCGACCCGGCGCGCGGTCGTCGTCCTGCTGGTGCTGGAGCTCGCGCAGGGAGCCATCGGCTTCGTGCAGTACTTCACCGACCTGCCGGTCGTGCTCGTCGGCTTCCACATGCTCGGCGCGGCGCTCGTCTCGGCGGGCGTGACCTGGGCGCTGATCCGGGTCCGCGAGCCCGCCTGAGCCTGGCGGCAGGCCGTGGATCGGCCGTGGACCGGCCACGAAGAACGACGACGGCGGCCTATACCCCCGTGGACAGGCCTGCCGTCGTCACACGTTCAGACGCGGGCGGCGGCCAGTTGGTTGCCCCCGGTCGGAAGAATTTTCCTGGACTCTCGCTTCCGCGGCCCGGCGCAGGGCCTCGGGGCTCGGGGTTGGGGTTTGGTCCCCAACCGCGGGTTTTCGCCCCCGAAACGTGCGGTTCGTGACCAATGCGCGTACGTCTCGTGACCAATGCGGCGTACGTCGGTTGCCTGCCCTGACCCTGCGTGCACCTGCTGCGCCCGCACGAGAGTGCGTCCTCGCACCTCATCGATTGGTCACGAACAGCAGGTTTTCCGGTCCCAATGTTGCGGTTGGGGACCAAACCCCAACCCCCCGGGCCCGCGGCTGACGTCAGCGCGTGATGAGCGGGTCGAGGGCGACCGCGACGAACAGCAGCGAGAGGTAGAGGTTGGAGGAGTGGAACAGCCGCATCGGCTGGATCACGCCGAGGCTCTCGGTGCCCTTGGTGCGGCCCCACATCCGGTGTGCCTCGACCAGGAAGACCGCGCCCAGGACCGCGGCGGCGATCGGGTAGAAGATCCCGGTGCCGGCGACCGGCCACAGCAGCAGCGAGGTCGCCACCATGACCCAGCTGTAGAGCACGATCTGGCGGCCGACCTCGCGGGCCGGGGCAACGACGGGCAGCATCGGCACGTCGACGTTGGCGTAGTCCTCGCGGTAGCGCAGCGCGAGCGCCCAGGTGTGCGGCGGCGTCCAGAAGAAGACGACGGCGAACAGCACGACCGGCACCCACGAGAGCGAGCCGGTCACGGCCGTCCAGCCGATCAGCGCCGGGAAGCAGCCGGCCAGGCCGCCCCACACGATGTTCTGGGTGGTGCGCCGCTTGAGCACCATCGTGTAGCCGAAGACGTAGAACGCGTTCGCGCCGACCGACAGCACCGCGGACAGCGGGTTGACCCACACCGCGAGGATGACCGTGGACGCGATCCCCAGGACGAAGCCGAAGACGAGGGCGGAGCGCGGCGTCACGATGTGGCGCGGCAGCGCCCGACGACGGGTACGACGCATCTGCTCGTCGATGTCGCGGTCGTAGACGCAGTTGAAGACCGAGGCCGACCCGGCCGAGAACGTGCCGCCGACCACGGTGGCCACCACGAGGCCGAGCTCGGGAATCCCCCTGGCAGCGAAGAACATGACCGGGACCGTGGTCAGCAGCAGCAGCTCGATGACGCGCGGCTTGGTCAGCCCGACGTACGCCGCGACCACGTCCCGGAAGGTCGCCGGGGCCTCTTCTGCCGCGGAGACAGCAGAGGCCGACTGGCCGACATAGGTCACGGAAGATCCTCGTGGGGGGTGGGGCGCGTTCAGGGGGCGTCGCTGGGTTCGAGTCTATCGCCTCGGGTGAGTAGGCTCGGCGGTGCCTGAGAAGACCCCTTGCGCCATCCCGAGAGGACCCTTGTGAGCACTGCCGCTGGACTTGACTGGACCGACGTCGACCAGAAGGCGGTGGACACCGCGCGTGTGCTCGCGATGGACGCCGTGCAGAAGGTCGGCAACGGCCACCCCGGCACGGCGATGAGCCTGGCGCCCGCGGCGTACCTCCTCTTCCAGAAGGTGATGCGGCACGACCCCGCCGACTCACGCTGGATCGCGCGCGACCGGTTCGTGCTCTCGTGCGGCCATTCGAGCATCACGCTCTACACGCAGCTGTACCTCGGCGGCTTCGGCCTCGAGCTCGAGGACCTGAAGGCGCTGCGCACCTGGGGCTCCAAGACCCCGGGCCACCCCGAGCTGCACCACACCGCGGGTGTCGAGGTCACGACCGGCCCGCTCGGCCAGGGCGTGGCGAACGCCGTCGGCATGGCCATGGCGGCCCGGCGAGTGCACGGGCTGCTCGACCCCGACGCCGCCCCCGGCAAGAGCCTCTTCGACCACCATGTCTACGCGCTGTGCTCCGACGGCGACCTCCAGGAAGGCGTCAGCGGCGAGGCCAGCTCGATCGCCGGCACCCAGGAGCTCGGCAACCTGACGATGATCTACGACCGCAACCGGATCTCGATCGAGGGCAACACCGACATCGCCTTCACCGAGGACGTCGCGGCCCGCTACGAGGCCTACGGCTGGCACGTGCAGACCGTCGACTGGACCAACGGCGGCAAGAAGTACGTCGAGGACGTGCCCGCCCTGTACGACGCGATCACCGCGGCCGGCAGGGTCAAGGACAAGCCGTCGCTGATCGTGCTGGACACCATCATCGCGTGGCCCGCTCCCCACGCGCAGGGCACCGAGAAGGCCCACGGCAGCGCCCTGGGCGACGAGGAGGTCGCGGCCACCAAGAAGGTGCTCGGCTGGGACCCGGAGCTCACCTTCCAGGTGCCGGAGGACGTCATCGCCCACACGCGCAGGCTCAGCGAGCGCGGTGCCGCGTGGGGCGCGGCGTGGGACGAGCAGTACGCCGCCTGGGCGGAGGCCAACCCGGACAAGGCGACCCTGCTGCACCGGCTCAAGGCCCGCACGCTTCCCGAGGGGCTCGAGAAGGCGCTGCCGGTGTTCGAGGCCAGCGCCAAGGGCGTCGCCACCCGGGTCGCGTCGGGCGACGTGATCAACGCCGTCGCGTCGCTGATGCCCGAGCTGTGGGGCGGCTCGGCCGACCTCGCCGGCTCCAACAACACCACGATCAAGTCCGCCCCGTCCTTCCTCCCCACAGACCGGGGCGTCGAGGAGTGGAAGGCCGACCCCTACCAGGGCCGCGTCCTGCACTACGGCATCCGCGAGCACGGCATGGGGGCGATCATGAACGGCATCGCGGCCGACGCGCTCACCCGCGTCTTCGGCGGTACGTTCCTCACCTTCTCCGACTACATGCGCGGGGCGGTGCGGGTCGCGGCGCTGAGCCAGCTGCCGGTGACCTACGTGTGGACCCACGACTCGATCGGCCTCGGTGAGGACGGGCCGACCCACCAGCCGATCGAGCACCTCGCGGCGCTGCGGGCGATGCCCGGCCTCGACGTCGTACGACCGGCCGACGCCAACGAGACGGC
>JAOPXF010000285.1 GCA_025965295.1 Nocardioides sp. | reverse complement strand
TCTGCTCCACGATGTTGGCGACCTTCTCGAAGGCGTCGATGGCGCCCTCGAGCGACTCGACGATGTCCTTGAGCTTGAGCACCTCCATCGCCTTGTACTCGCCGCTGAACAGGTTGGCGAGCGTACGGCGATGGTTCTTGTCGCCGGCGTTCTCGAGTCGGTTGATCTCAATCCAGTACTCCTCGAGCGACTGCATCGAGCGGAGGTTCGGCATCGCCGCGGCGGTGATCTCCGCGCAGCGCTGGAGCACCTCGACCTGGTCGGACAGCTCGGGCGGGAGCACCTTCACCTCGTAGAGCAGGATCAGGTCGACCACCTCGTCCATCATGTCCATGACGTCGTCGAGGCTGCTGGCGAGCGAGTAGATGTCCTCGCGGTCGAACGGCGTCACGAACGTGGTGTTCACCCGCCGGACGATGGCGTGCGTCGTCTCGTCGGCCTGGTGCTCGGCCTCACGCATGCGCCGCGCCACGTCCTCGTGGTCCGCGGCCTCGCCGAGCATCTCGGCGAGGAGCTCGGAGCCCCCCACGAGGTGCTGAGCGGCCTCGGTGAAGAGGTCGTAGAAGGTGGTGTCGGTCGGGCGGAACTTCAAACCCACGGGAAACTCCTGGAGAGGAGGAAGAGAACGGCCAACATGCTAGGGGGTCGCCGCGCTCGAGACGCAAGTCAGGGTGTGTTCCGCCGCCTGCGCTGTCCCTCGATGAGGGCCTCCTGGAGGTGGGTGCTGCCCTCGTTGCGGGTCCAGTCGCCGTCGCTGCCGAGCACCCAGGCACTGGTGTCGGGGTCGAAGGCCAGGTCCAGCAGCTGGGCGATCGCCTCGACGTTCTCCTGGCCGGGCAGCCGCACGAGCACCTCGACGCGCCGGTCGAGGTTGCGGTGCATCATGTCGGCGGACCCGATCCAGACGTCCGGCTCGCCGCCGTTCTGGAACCAGAACACCCGGCTGTGCTCGAGGAAACGGCCGAGGATCGAGCGCACCTCGATCGTCTCGGAGAGTCCCGGCACGCCCGGCCGCAGCGAACAGATGCCCCGCACCAGCATCTGGATGGGCACGCCGGCCTGCGACGCGAGGTACAGCGCGTCGATCACGCCCTCGTCGACCACCGAGTTGGCCTTGATCCGGATCCGCGCGGACCGTCCCTCGCGCAGATGGGCGATCTCACGGTGGATCTGCTCGACCAGACCAGTGCGCACCGAGTCGGGCGCGACCAGCAGCTCGTTGTACTGCGCGTTGCGGGAGTAGCCGCTCAGGTTGTTGAACAGGTGGGCGACGTCCTCGCCGATGATCTCGTCGGTGGTGATCAGGCCGAGGTCCTCGTACATCCGGGCCGTCTTGCCGTTGTAGTTGCCGGTGCCGATGTGGGTGTAGCGGCGGATCCCGTCGGGCTCGTCGCGGACCACCATGGAGAGCTTGCAGTGGGTCTTGAGGCCGACCAGCCCGTAGACGACGTGGCAGCCGGCCTGCTCGAGCTTGCGCGCCCAGCGGATGTTGGCCTGCTCGTCGAAGCGGGCCTTGATCTCGACGATGACCAGCACCTGCTTGCCGGACTCGGCGGCGTCGACGAGGGCGTCGATGATGGGCGAGTCGCCCGAGGTGCGGTAGAGGGTCTGCTTGATCGCCAGCACGTGCGGGTCGGCGGCGGCCTGCTCGATGAACCGCTGCACCGAGGTCGCGAACGAGTCGTACGGGTGGTGCAGGAGTACGTCGTTGCGTCGGGCGGCCTTGAACACGTCCACCGGCGAGGCCGACTCGACCTCGGCCAGGCGCGGGTGAGTGGTGGGGACGAACGCGGGGTACTTGAGCTCCTCGCGGGCCAGGTCGGCGATGCCGTGCAGGCCGCGCAGGTCGAGCGGGCCGGGCAGCCGGAAGACCTCGTCCTCGGAGACGCCGAGCTCGGAGGTGAGCAGCTCGAGCACGGCGGGCGCGATCGACTCCTCGACCTCGAGCCGCACGGGCGGCCCGAACCGTCGGCGCAGCAGCTCCTTCTCCAGGGCGGCCAGGAGGTTCTCGGCGTCGTCCTCCTCGACCTCGAGGTCCTCGTTGCGGGTCACCCGGAAGGAGTGCGCCTCGAGCACCTCCATGCCGGGGAAGAGCCGCTTGAGGTGCTCGCCGATGACGTCCTCGAGCGGCACGAAGCTCTGGTTGCCGAGTGGCACGAACCTCGCGAAGATCGGCGGCACCTTCACCCGCGCGAAGTGCTCCTTGCCGGTCTTCGGGTTGCGGACGAGCACCGCGAGGTTGAGCGACAGCCCGGAGATGTAGGGGAACGGGTGGGCCGGGTCGACGGCCAGCGGCGTCAGCACGGGGAACACCCGGTCCTTGAAGAGCCGCTTGCAGTACTTCTGCTCGTCGCGGTCGAGCTCGTCCCACCGGACCAGCTCGATGCCCGCCTCGGACAGCGCCGGCACGACGTCCTCACGGAACACCCGCGCGTGCCGCTCCATCAGCTCCCGCGACGCCGACCAGATCTGCTCGAGGACCTCGCGCGGCATCAGACCGGACGCCGCTCGTACGGCGACCCCGGCGGCGATCCGTCGCTTGAGGCCGGCCACGCGGACCATGAAGAACTCGTCGAGGTTGCTGCTGAAGATCGCCAGGAAGCGCACCCGCTCCAGCAGTGGCAGCTGGTGGTCCTCGGCGAGCTCGAGGACGCGCTGGTTGAACTTCAGCCAGGACAGCTCGCGGTCGAGGAAGCGGTCGTCGTACTTCTGGACGGCCTCGAGCGCCGCGTCGTCGGGGGAGTACGGCGGCTCCACGTCGAACGTCTCCTCCGCGTGGTCGTCGCGGGGGACGACCACGGGGCTGGGAACGGTCTCCGGACTCATGCCGCCAGTGTGACACCGCCGGGTGAACGGACAGTGACGTCCGGCCCGGCTGCCCCGGATGCTGTACAACCATCCTGTGACCGAACCCGCCCCCGGCGTTCACCGCACGCTGCGACCGCACCCGGCCAGCGTCGGTGAGGCACGCGGGCTGGTGCGCGACGAGCTGGCGCGCGCGGGCCGGGAGGACCTGGTCGACACGGCCGAGCTGCTGGTCAGCGAGGTGGTCACCAACGCATTGGTGCACGCAGGCACGGTCATCGGTCTTCGGGCCTGGGTCGGCGACGCCGGCCTGCGGGTCGAGGTCGACGACGGGAGCCTGCAGCTGCCTGCGCCGCGCAACAACTCCACCCTGGCCGGCACCGGGCGCGGCCTGCGCCTGCTCCAGGGGATGGTGGACAGGTGGGGAGCGCAGCCGCGCGACGACGGCAAGACGGTCTGGTTCGAGCTGTCCGCGGGCGACCGCGAGGGCGAACGCACCCTCATCGACGTCCCCGACGACGCGAGCTCGTTGCTGGTCACCGCGGACGGCACCGTCCACGTCGAGCTGCTCAACGTGCCGCTGCTGCTGCACGCCGCCTGGCATCAGCTCGCGGAGGCGCTGATGCGCGAGTACCTCCTCATCAGCCTCGGTGACGAGCTCGACCTCGACGAGCTCCAGGCCCACGCCGCCGCCAGCGACGCACTCGCGCTGATGCACGACCACCTGCCGTCCCCACACGTCGGCGAGGACGTCGATGAGCTGATGGTCGGGGCGGTCGAGCCCGCGGTGTCCAGCGAACGCGAGATCCTCCCGGTGCCGCCCGACTCGCTCGCGCACTTCCGGGTCCTCGACGAGACGCTCGACGCCGCGCTAGCCCTCGCGGACGTCGGCGGCCTGCTGACCCCGCCCACCCAGCCCGAGCTGCGGGCCTTCCGGCGCTGGGTGGTGCGCCAGGTCGAGGAGCAGAGCGCCGGCGCCGCCCCCACCCCGTGGGTCGACCCCAGCGACGCGGCGCCGCCCCCGCGACGCGTGCCCATGGAGTGGTCCACCGAGGACGTGACCTCGTCGGACCTGGCGCTGATCGCCGCAGACGACACCAACGGGATCATCGCGATCAGCCGGGCGGCGCTCGAGATCCTCGGGTACGACGACCCGGACGAGCTAGTGGGCCGCCGCCTGGTTGCGATCATCCCCCCGCGGCTCCGTCAGGCCCATCTGGCCGGCTTCACCCTGCACCTCGCGATCGGCCGCTCCGTGATCCTCGACCGGCCGGTGACGGTGCCGGCCCTGCGCCGCGACGGCACCGAGACCACGATCGAGCTGACCGTCCGCTCGGAGAACCTCGGCCGCGGGCGGCACGTCTTCGTCGCCACCCTCAGGGCCTGAGCCCACGGGCGCCGGTAGGTTGCCCCCGTGACCCTGACGCAACGCCTCACCCCGGTCCGGATCCTGCTCGAGAAGGCGGTGCTCCGCTCCACGATGGCGCTCCCCGAGCCGGCGCAGCGCCGCCTGGCCGGCCGGCCCGTCGTACGCGACGGCCAGACCCTCGCCACCGACGTCCAGCTGATGCTCCGACTCCAGCGGGTCACCCGCCAGCCCGCCGCCGAGACGCTGCCGATCCCGCAGGGCCGCGAGTCGATCCTCTACAACGCGGTCCTCAGCGGTGGCGCCCAGCCGATCGGCGCGGTCCGCGACCTCCCCGTCGGCGATCTCCCCGCCCGCCTCTACGTGCCGACGGCTGCGCCGACGCCCGGCCCGCTGCTGGTCTTCTTCCACGGCGGCGGCTGGATCTACGGCGACCTCGACTCGCACGACGCCCCCTGCCGGTTCCTGGCCGAGCGCTCCGGGGTGCGGGTGCTGGCGGTCGAGTACCGGCTCGCCCCCGAGGCACCGTTCCCCGCGGCGTACGACGACTGCCTCGCGGCCTACCGCTGGGTCGTGGAGAACGCCGAGTCCATCGGTGCCGACCCGGCCCGGCTCGCGGTCGGCGGCGACTCCGCCGGCGGCTGCCTGGCCGCCACCACCGCGATCGCGGCCGCCGAGGAGGGCCTGCCGCTCGCGTACCAGCTGTTGGTCTACCCGGGCACCGACCACACGGCCACGACGGGCAGCCGAGAGCTCTTCGCGGACGGCTTCTTCCTCACCCAGGCCTTCATGGACCTCGCCTCGGCGACCTATCTGCCGGACGGGACCGCGCCGGACGACCCGCGGGCGTCTCCCCTCTTCGCCGAGCTGCCGGCCGGGCTCGCGCCGGCGTACGTCGTGACCGCCGGCTTCGACCCGCTGCGCGACGAGGGTGAGGCCTACGCCCGCAAGCTGGCCGACGCGGGTGTCGGCGTCGAGCTCAAGAGGTTCCCGGACCAGATCCACGGATTCTTCAACATCGTCGGCGTGGGCCGCACCTCGCGCGCGGCCGTCGGCGAGATCGCCGCCAAGCTCAAGGCCGCGCTGGCTGAGGCCCGGCGCCGGGGGGTGCATCAAGGGATGTAGGCGAACCTGCGGTTCCCACGTCGAATCGGCACGGGGAAGTGCAGGTTCAGCGACATCCCTTGATGGAACAACCGATGAAACAACCGGGGCTCAGAGGTCGGGCCGCCACTTGCGCAGCGTCTCGGTGAACGCGACCGAGTCGACCATCCGGCTGGTCACCGTGACCGGCTCGAGGCTGCGCCGCAGGAACAGCACCTGCCACTCGCGGGTGCCCGGCTCGCCGGTCATCTCGACCCGGGTGCGGTCGTTGCGCAGGTCGAAGCGGTGGTGCCGCTCGCCGGCGACGATGTCGACCAGGCCGCGGTCGATGCGCACGTGCGAGACCAGGGGCCGCACCCGCCAGGCGAGGACGGCGAGCAGCACGGTGGCGACTCCCGCGGCCACGAGGACGGCGGTGCTCAGCGGCGCGAGGGCGGCGTACACGGTGAACCCGGCCGCGGCGAGCGCGGCCAGCGCCAGCACCACGGTCACGGCGCGGCTGCTCCGGGGTGGCCCGAAGGTGACGAGCTCGTCGGCGTCGTCGGGCGTCGTCCGGGTGGTGCGCTCGGGCTCGGTCTCGGGCACGCCGGCGGGGAGCGGCGGCAGGACCACGGCCTGGGGCCGCTGCCACCAGCGGCGCCGGATCGTGAGCTCGTCCATCAGCAGGGCACGGGTCTCGGCGAGTGCCTCGGCGAGGTCGCGGGCCTGCTCCTCGGCGGCGAGCCGCTCGGTGATCGCCTCCTCGGCCAGCTCGGCCTGACGGCGTACGGCGGCTTCGACGGCGCTGCGGTCGATCGCGCGTTTCTCGGCGGCCTCCTCGGCGACTCCCCGGAGCCGGGCCTGCTCGGCGACCGCACGCTCGGCGTCGGCGCGGGCGGCGGCGACCGTGCCCAGCATCTCGGCGTGCTCGCCGGCGGCGGCGGTGGCGGCCTCGACGGCC
>JAOPXF010000267.1 GCA_025965295.1 Nocardioides sp. | reverse complement strand
CCGCGCGCTTGGCCTGCGCGATGCACCTGTCGACGTCGGGCACCTCGAGGGCGATGTCGACGACGCCGTCGCCGTGGCGGCGGTGGTGGTCGGCCAGGGGGCTGTCGGGGTCGACGGCGCCGTTGAGCACGAACTTGATCGAGCCGGAGCGCAGCACGAAGGACTTGTGGTCGCGGTTGCCGTTCTCCGGGCCGGAGTAGGCGACGAGCTCCATGCCCCACGCGGACTGGTAGTAGTGCGCGGCCTGGGTCGCATTGCCGACGACGAAGACGATCGCGTCCCACCCGGTCACCGGGAAGACGTCGCCCTCCTCGTCGTACTCGACCAGGCCCACGAGCTGCCGCAGCTGCTCGAGCGTGAGGTCGGCCTTGAGCTCGTCGGCGGTGAGCGCGCCACCGGTGGACAGGATCTCGTGGGTCGAAGTCATGGCGTCAGCCTGTCGGGGACGGTCATCCTGTGCAACAGTACGTCGAAACCCTGTGCAACTTGTCCAGAGAGGACACGACGATGGACGATCTCGACGGCAGATTGATCGATCTCTTCGCACAGGACCCGAGGATCGGCGTGCTCGAGGCGTCGCGGCGGCTGGGCGTCGCCCGGGGCACGGTGCAGGCCCGGCTCGACAAGCTGGTCGCCACGGGGGTCATCACCGGCTGGGGGCCGGAGCTCTCGGCGGAGGCACTGGGCTACCCCGTCACCGCATTCCTCACCCTCGAGATCCGCCAGGACACCGCCGAGCACGGCGGCCACGACGCCGTCGGCCTGCACCTCGCGGCCATCCCCGAGGTGATCGAGGCGCACACGATCACCGGCGCCGGCGACATGTGGGCGCGGGTGGTCGCCCGCTCCAACACCGACCTGCAGCGGGTGATCGACCTGGTGCTGGGCGAGCCCGCCATCGTGCGCAGCTCCACCGTCATCGCCCTCGCCACCCAGGTCCCCTACCGGGTGCTCCCGCTGTCCCGGGTCGCGCGCTAGGGGGACGTCCAGTTCCGTTCAATTGTTGGGAAGAACACCGACTCCCGGCGCGATCCGGTCACTTTCCCAACAATTGAACGGTTCCGTGCGACCCAGGCCCAGGCCCAGCGCAAGCACGGGAGGGACGGCCTCAGCTGAGGCGGGCGGCCACCTGGGCGGCGGCGGCGGCCACGAGCGGGCCGATCGCCTCGGTGTCGAGGTCGCCGAGGGTGACGATGCCGACGCTGGCCTCGAGACCGTCGACGCCCTGCACCGGGGCCGCGAGGCCGCGGGCGCCGGCCTGCAGCTCGCCGGCGGTGACGGCGTACGGAGGGGCGGCGGGATCGCGGCCGAGGAGGATCGCCTTGCCGGCCGCCCCCTGGCTGAGCGGGTGCCGGGACCCCACCCGGTAGCTCACGTGGAAGTCGGTCCAGGACGGCTCGACCACGGCGAGCGCGAGGGCCTCGTCGCCGTCGGCGACGGTCAGGTGCGCCGTGCAGCCCACCTCCTCGGCGAGTGCCCGCAGCACCGGGACCGCCAGGTCGCGGAGCACGGGCTGCACGGCGGAGGCGAGGTGCAGCACGCCGAGCCCGACGTGCAGGCGCCCGCGGGCGTCCTTGCGGACCAGCGCGTGCTGCTCGAGCGTGCTGACCAGCCGGTAGACCACCGTGCGGTTGACGCCGAGCCGGGCGGCCAGCTCGGTGACGGTCAGCCCGTCGGGCGACCCGGCAAGCACGTCGAGCACGCGGAGACCCCGGTCCAGCGTCTGGGAGGTCTCGGCGGGCATGGGCCGAGTCTAGGTGCGGGTCGGGACGCTCAGGAGGTCTTCCGCGCGGCCCAGTCCCGGATCCGGACGATCCGCTCGTGGAGCTGGTCGGCGGTGGCGACGGCGGCGGCCGGCCCGCCGCACTCCTTGCGCAGCGTGGCGTGGGTGATGCCGTGCGCCTGCCCGGTGCGGTGGTGCCAGGCGGCGACGAGGCCGTTGAGCTCGCGACGCAGGATCGCCAGCTGCTCGTGGGTGGAGACCTCTGCGACCGTGTCGGCCTCGGGGGCGGCGGCCTTCTGCTTCTTGGCCCGGTCGCTCTGCCGCTGCTGGAGCAGCTCGCGCATCTGGGCGGGCTCGAGCAGTCCGGGGATGCCGAGGAAGTCCATCTCCGCCTCGGAGCCGACGTGCACCTCGCCCGCGTGGCCGAACTCGCCGCCGTCGAAGAGCACCCGGTCGAAGCGCGCCTCGGACCCGAGGGCCTCGAAGGAGTTGTCGAGCTCGTCGGAGGCCGACTCCCCCGCGTTCGCCCGGTCGATCATCTCCTGCTCGGCGGCGAAGATGTCCCCCTCGTCGCTCACCCGCCGGCCCAGCACGTGGTCGCGCTCCACCTCCATCTCGGAGGCGAAGCCCAGCAGCTTGGGCACGGACGGCAGGAAGACCGACGCGGTCTCGCCGCGTCCCCGGGCCCGGACGAACCGGCCCACGGCCTGGGCGAAGAACAGCGGGGTCGAGGTCGTGGTGGCGTAGACACCGACCGCGAGGCGGGGTACGTCGACCCCCTCGGACACCATCCGGACCGCGACCATCCAGCGCCGGTCGCTGTCGGTGAAGTCGGTGATCTTCTTCGACGAGGACTTCTCGTCGGAGAGCACGACGGTGGCGGCCTCGCCGGTGACCTGGCGCAGGATCTTGGCGTAGGCCCGGGCGGAGTCCTGGTCGGAGGCGATCACCAGGCCCCCGGCGTCGGGCACGTGGCGGCGCACCTCGGTGAGCCGGCTGTCCGCGGCCGAGAGCACCGACGGGATCCACGACCCGCCCGGGTCGAGCGCGGTGCGCAGCGCCTGCGCGGTCAGGTCCTTGGTGAGCGGCTCGCCCAGCCGGGCCACGACCTCGTCGCCGGCCCGGGTGCGCCAGGCCATGTCGCCGGAGTAGGCCATGAAGAGCACCGGCCGGACGACGTGGTCGGCGAGCGCGTGGGCATAGCCGTAGGTGAAGTCGGCGACCGAGCGCGGGACCCCGTCGTCACCGGGGGCGTAGGTGACGAACGGGATCGGGTTGATGTCCGAGCGGAACGGCGTGCCGGTGAGCGCCAGGCGCCGGCTCGCGGGCTCGAACGCCTCGCGCACGCCCTCACCCCACGACAGGGCGTCGCCGGCGTGGTGCACCTCGTCGAGGATCACGAGGGTCTTGAAGCGCTCGGTGCGGATCCGCATCGCGAGGGGGTTCACGGCGACGCCGGCGTAGGTCACGGCGATGCCGACGAAGTCCTTCGACGTCTTGCCCTTGCCCGCGGAGTACGTCGGGTCGATCGGGATGCCCGCTCGGGCGGCGGCCTCGGCCCACTGGAGCTTGAGGTGCTCGGTGGGGGCGACGATCGTGATCCGGTCGACGAGCCGGCGGCCGAGCAGCTCGGCGGCCACCGAGAGCGCGAACGTGGTCTTGCCGGCACCCGGCGTCGCGACCGCGAGGTAGTCGCGCGGCGCGCTGGCGAAGTACTGCTCCATCGCGGCCGTCTGCCACGCGCGCAGCGACGGCGCCGTGCCCCAGGCAGCGCGCTCCGGCCAGGCCGGGGGCAGTGCGGGGGTCAGTGGAGCGGCGTCAGGCCGTCCCGTCACGCGTCGTCGTCCCCGCCACCGGGCTGCATCTCTTCCCAGATCTCCTTGCACTCCGGGCAGACGGGGAACTTCTCCGGGGCCCGGCTCGGGACCCAGACCTTGCCGCACAGGGCGACGACGGGCGTGCCCATCACCATCGCCTCGGTGAGCTGGTGCTTGTCGACGTAGTGCGAGAACTTCTCGTGGTCCCCGTCGTCGGTCGGCAGGGTGCGACGGTCCTGGCGGACGTCTTCGTCGACCTTGAGCCCGGGCGAGAATCCGATAGTCACGGACACCACTGTAGATCAGGCCGGGGTCAGTTCAGGTCGGGGTCGGCAGGACGTGTGGAGTGCCACGCCAGCTCGCCGGGCTGACGGCGCAGCACGTCGCGCAGGAGGTCGGTCGGGTCGGTGCGGAAGACGTCGGGGGCCTGCGCGGGCACGACGTACCAGCTGCCCTCCTCGATCTCGCCGTGCAGCTGGGCGGCTCCCCAGCCGGCGTACCCGGCGAAGATCCGCAGCCCCTGGAGGCTGCCGTCGACCAGCTCGACCGGCGTGTCGAGGTCGACCAGGCCGAGCCGGCCCTCGACCTCACGGAAACCGACGGGTACGTCGTCCTCGTCGCGCAGCAGCGCGACGGCCAGGGCACCCTCGGTGCTCACCGGGCCGCCGTGGAAGAGGACCTCGGGCTCGGCGACGACGTCGCCCCAGTCGGCGAGCACCTCGGCGACCGGCACCACCGAGGGCCGGTTGAGCACGACGCCGAGGGCGCCGTTCTCGTCGACGTCGAGGAGCAGCACGACGGTGTCGGCGAAGTTCGGGTCGACCAGGGCAGGGGTCGCCACCAGCAGCATCCCTGCCTGGGCCTCGGTCATGTCCCCATCATCACCCACCCGCACCGAAATGGAGACAGCCCCGGGCCGACGCGGGGTCGCGGTGGGGGGAACCGCGGGGGGAGGGTGCGTCGGCACCGGGGTCTGTCTGGATCGGGCGGCCGGGACCGGCAGTGGGTCAGGCCGCGAGGGCGGCCTTGATCCGGTCGAGGAGACCGGCGGGGCTGTCGGCCGGGATCCGGTGGACCGGCCGGAACGAGGCGCGGGCCTTGTCCTCCAGCGTGGCACCCACCCGGGCGGCGGCCGCGTCCTGGGAGCTGACCTGCCCGGCCATCACGGCCAGCAGGATGCGCTCCTTGGCGGTCGCCTTGGCCATCGCCTCGGCCATCGCCGCGTCGAGCGGCTCGGCCCGGTGGCGGTCGAGCACCGCACGGACGCCGGGCAGCTCCTGGGCGGTCTGCTGCCAGGCCGTGACGACGGCCGACTCGAGGTCCAGCGGCTGGTGCATCAGCTCGCGCTCGATGTGGCCGGCGAGCCGGGTGTGCCAGCGCAGGCTGAGGGCGCCCAGGAGGGTCAGCTGGTCACCGAAGGTCTCGCTCACGCCCTCGACGTCCATCGGGAGGAGGCCGTCGCGGCGGGCGTCGGCGGCGGCGATCACGGAGCGGAGGATCTCTCCGCGGTTGTGGAAGGAAGTCCAGGTCATGGTCTGCTCCTTGTCGGACACTCACATACCGTAAGTACGTACTCACGGTACGGCGCCGTACCGTCGGTATGCAAGCCGCCCGCCGGTGATCCGGGTCACCCGTACTCCCGGTCGGTCTCAGAGCCACGCCCTACACTCCCGGGATGAGCAGATCCTCGGTGTCCAAGCTGGTGCCCAAGGTCCCGGGCGTTCCCGGGGCCAGCCGGCGCCAGCAGTACTCCGCCTCCACGAAGCGGGCGCTGGTCGACGTGGCGGAGGAGCTGTTCACCAACCACGGCTACGCCTCGACGTCGCTGGACGCCATCGTCGCCGGGGCGCGGGTCACCAAGGGTGCTCTCTACCACCACTTCAGCGGCAAGCAGGCGCTGTTCGAGGCCGTCTTCGAACGGGTCGAGACCGACGCCGCCAAGCACATCCAGAGGGCGCTCCGGGGCCACCGGGACCCGTGGGAGAAGGCGCTCGCCGGGCTGCGCGCGTTCCTCAGCGTCGTCCAGGAGCCCCGCTACCGGCGCATCGTGATCCAGGAGGGCCCGTCGGTCCTCGGTTACGAGCGCTACCGCGAGCAGGAGGAGCGCTCGACCTTCGCCAATGTCGTCGACATCGTCCGGGCGGTCCTGACGGCCGGCACCTGGCGGCTCGACGAGGACATGGTGCAGACGTTCGCGCGGATCTTCTTCGGCGCGATGTCGTCGGCCGGCGAGTCGGTCTCGAGCGCGGAGGACCCGATCGCCGCCGCGCTGCGCGTGGAGACGGCGATCGGGTTCATCCTGGCGGGCTTCCAGGCGCTCGCCGAGACCGGCGTCGAGCCGCCCAGCGGGGTGCAGTCGGCTACTTGAAGGTGACGTCGCCGTTGGCGGCGGGCACCAGCTCGATCCAGGTGTGGCCGGCGGGCACGGACAGCTTCCCGGCCTGGGTGGACAGCGTGAGCGCCGAGGTCAGCGAGTCCTTCTTCCAGGTGCCGCGCACGAGGCGGCCGTCGTGGAAGAGCATCGCCTGGCCGGACCCGGTGAACTTGGTCTCGGGGACCGGGTTGCCGGCCGGGTCCGTGTAGCCCGCGTCCCCGACCTGCACCCGGAGCACGAGAACGGTGTCGGCCGGGAACTCGTCCCCATCGGCGGCGTAGGAGTTCTCGTTGACGTAGCCGCCGTTGCGGAAGACCCAGTTCGTGGTGTGGCCACCGGAGAACGTCGCCGAGATGGTCTTCGCGGCCTGGCCCTTCGGGAAGTCCTTCTCGTCGCCCCACGGCAGGTAGTCGTCGGGGCGCGCCTCGTCCTGCTTGATGCCGGACGCGACGTCGCTCAGGTTGGCGAAGAGGTTGTACGGCGCGCTGCGGCTGCTGTCGCGCGCGAAGCCCTTCGAGCCCTCGGCGTAGTACTGGATGCCGGCGCCCTTGATCCGCGCGATGGTCCGCCCGGCGGCGCCACTGGTCACGACCGAGGCGTCGGCCGGCGACACGATCCCGATGTCGCTGGCGCGCATCGAGCGCACCGGGCCGACCACGCCGGGGATGTCGGAGTAGTAGAACGCGGCGAGGCGGGTCAGCCCACCCTCGACCAGCTCCTCGACGACCAGGTCGGCGTGCGAGAGGCCCAGCTGGGGCGCACTGGAGTAGGTGTTGTCCATCTTGGCGACCAGCACCGGGTGGTCCTGCGACGCGCTCTCGCCCCCGCTCACCGGCAGCCCGGTCAGCGGCCAGGTCGAGTCGAGCGTGGTCCCGCCGGCGACCTTCTGGGAGGCGGGGGTGGTGTCGTCGGACGGGTCGTCCTTGCCGCCGCATCCGGCGAGCAGGAGGCTCGCGGAGACAAGGACGGCGGCGGTCAGGCGGAGGCGACGCACTGGAGCTCCGATCGTGTAGTGAATTGCTCGACTTCAAGTGTGGGGTGACGCTTCGTCACTGCCGGGGAGGCGCGCCCGCGCGGCGTGGCGCGGACCGGGCGGCGGGGCCGCCGATCGAGTGTGGCAGGCCCCGCGATCAGCGCCCGCGCAGGGTCCCGGCGAACCACTGGGTGGTCCAGGGAAAGGCCCGGCGGACCCGCTGCCCCGGCTGCGGCGAGTGGACCATCAGGGCGCGGCCGTGCACCCAGCGCAGGAAGATCGCGACGTGGTAGACACCGCTGCCACTGGTGAAGAACATGAAGTCGCCCGGCCGCAGGGCCTTCTTGCTGATGTGGCGGGCGTGACCGGCCTGCGCCGACGAGGTGCGGGGCACGCCGCCGAAGCCGGCGCGGTGGTAGCTGTAGTAGACGAGGCCCGAGCAGTCGAAGCGGTTCGGGCCGGCCGCGCCGTAGGCGTACCTGTCGCCGATCTGGTGCAGGGCGATGTCGCGGGCGGTGATGACGTGGCGCGAGACGCGCTCGCGGTCGTGCACCGAGGCGTCGGCCGCCGGGGCCGTGAGGAGTGTGGTCGCGACGAGGGCGCCGACCAGCACGGGGAGCAACAGGCGCACAGGGGCGCGGAAGAGGGCAGGCACGGGTGTTTCCTTTCCCACGCCTGTGAGGTGAGCTGTCGGGTTCGAGCTGGAAAGTGCTCGGCCGGGCCCGCACGTGCGGGACCGACTTCACCCCGAGCCGCGGTGGTGCCGCGGCAGCGGAACGTGTGGGTCCCCCACTCCTGCCCTCGTTCGTGATCTCGGGGGGTGTGGCCCGGGAGGGCAGGACTCGGCGTACCCGGGCGAGCTCTGGTGAGAGCCCGAAGAGGGTAGGCAGCGCCCAGCCGGGAAATCCAGCGGGGACGGCGGTCCGCGGGTGTGACGTTCGCCGCCCCACCCGGTCGCGGCGCTCAGCCGAGCTTGGCGCCGCCGTCGACGTACAGCGTCTGGCCGGTGATGTACGACGCCTCGTCGCTGCACAGGAACGCGGCCGCGGCCGCGATGTCCTCGGGGAAGCCGACCCGGCGGACCGGGTTGGCGTCGGCGTTCATCTTGCGGAAGTCCTCGACGTCGATCTTGAGCCGGGCGGCGGTGGCGTCGGTCATCTCGGTGGCGATGAAGCCGGGCGCGATCGCGTTGGCGTTGATCCCGAACGGGCCGAGCTCGATGCCGAGCGTGCGGGTGAAGCCCTGGACGCCCATCTTCGCGGCGGAGTAGTTGGCCTGGCCGCGGTTGCCCAGCGCCGAGACGCTGGAGAGGTTGAGGATCTTGCCGTACTTCTGCTCGACGAAGTGCTTCTGGGCCGCCCTGGTCATCAGGAACGCACCCTTGAGGTGGACGTTCATGACCAGGTCCCAGTCGTCCTCGGTCATCTTGAAGAGCAGGTTGTCGCGGGTGACACCCGCGTTGTTGACGAGGACGTGGATGCCACCGAGCTCCTCGACGACGCGGGTGACCGCGGCCTCGGACGACGCGGCGTCGCTGACGTCGCACCCGATGCCGACGGCCTTGGCGTTCCCCTGGAGCGGCAGCCTGGCGGCGGCCTCCGCTGCGGCCGACTCGTCGAGGTCGATGATCGCGACCGAGGCGCCCTCCTCGGCGAAGCGGGTGGCGGTGCCGAAACCGATGCCGCGTGCGGCTCCGGTGACAACGGCGACGCGTCCGTCAAAGCGACCCATCAGCTGACTCCTTGTGTACGCCGGCGCTCGCCGGTCGATCGTGGATGACCCCGCCACGATAGGGCAGCCCGGTGCGACGGCC